>JABSQI010000181.1 GCA_013215905.1 Legionellales bacterium
ATTTATCATGAGAGTATTTGCATAAGTTACCAGAGCTAAAGAACATGCAACTCTTCTTATAATGATACTCACCCATGTCTAAAGTCAGGGGCTTTACGCCACCTGTTGGTAATTTTTTACCATACTCAAAGAAATATAATAGATATCAACTCTATACATAACAACTCTTTTTTTCATAACCTTCGATTTCCTGTCTTTACATCTTTGTTTTACCTTTGACGTTTTATATTAACTTCCTTGTAATTATTTAAATGACTAGAATGAAATTAAACATTCACTAAATTCGTGATATTTTTTGCCCCTGGGGAGCTAATTAATATGCCTTATAATAAATTTATGAATTCTCGAAATATAAATTTTGAAAACACAATTATAACCCTTCTATAGATATATCAATATTTATATATATTTACCATCTAATACTAGAGGATATACTATTTTCTGTAGAATTAAGATATAGACATATTTCATAGAGTTACTCCATCTACACACATAGATTGTTTCTTTTGTATTACATTCTTACTAACAAATCACCCATCAAAATTTATAATGATTTATATTATTATTTAACTGTAGGTTAATATTTTAGAACCACTAAATACAAGGATTAGTAAAATGATACAAGTCAGAAAAAATCGTGGAGAGCTCGTCACCATAGTTGTTGCCTGTATCACTTTAATTGGCATTGGTATAACCGCTGGAGTAACTTACTACACTCACCGACAAAAAATGGCACTAGAGTATGAAAAATTAAATGATCAAGAACAAATAATTCAAGCTGAATTTAATGGTACTCTAGATAATGGTGAACACTATGGATTCTTCGCTTTAGTTGGAGATATAAAAGCAACACCTGAAAACATATTATCTAATAATACCAGTATTCACGTTCCTATTTCTAAAATCAAACATTTTTTGACTAAACTAAATCAAGAAAAAATAAGTGCTATTTTTACCCGATATTATCTCGATGAAAATAATCAAAATAAAAAGGAAACTCTAAAATGTCCTTCATGGCCTTTCAAAGAAAACATTAAATTCACAGCTCAAAAAATCGGCAATCGTCTTATTTGCAACATTACAGCTTAATACAAAAAGTAAAAAAATCAGAACCTACTATTTTACCTGTTTATTATCATAACTCGACTACCAAGATAAGTATAACACAAGACATAACAATAACATTTCCTTCTAAAACTAAGATAGCTTTACCTGTAAGGTCTACTAAAGAGTTAAGAAATGTATTATAATACTTTAAAATCTTATAAAGGTTAGTAATTTTTCATTTTCCGATACAGAAACTAGAAAAAATTTTTCCTAACAATTCATCTGAAGAAACTGCCCCTGTAACCTCACCAAGATAATTATGAGCATATTTTAAATCCTCTGCAATTAATTCTAAATGTCCCTTGTTCTGTAGTTGTTGCCAACCTTGTTGGATGCTTTTGTAAGCATGCTCAACTGAATGTAGATGTCTTTTTCTAGCAATGAATAATCCATCAGATGGATGGTTTTCTCGATAAGATTCGCTTAAGTGTTGTTTCAACTTATCAACTCCCTCTCCCATTTTAGCCGAAATTGAAATTTTACGAAATTTTCCAGTCTCAATTTTAGTTAGATCTACTTTAACTAAATCGTTCTTATTAAACACAATCGTAACTATAACATTTTTATTTTTTATTGAAGATAATAACTGTTCTAATTGTTGTAATTTTTCTTGATGATCTTGATCTACGACCCATAATAGATGATCTGCAACCTCCATTTCTTGTCTAGCCTTTTTTATACCTTCAAGTTCAATAACAACATTTGTATCTCTAAGTCCAGCAGGATCACTTAAATCAAACCCAATCCCGTTAATACTAACCGTGTCCCTCATAATATCTCGGGTTGTTCCTGCTATATCTGTGACTATTGCCAGATCTTCTTCAACTAAAGCATTCAATAAAGTAGATTTTCCTACATTTGGTGGACCTGCCAATACCACTTTAATCCCATCTCTCAGTTTATTTCCTATCTTAGAATTGCGCATTAGCTTTTCTAACATATTTAGCAGTGTTTCATATTTTTCAATGACCCTCCCATCCTCTAGCAGATCTAACTCTTCATCTGGGAAGTCAATTGAAGCTTCTAAGTAAATTCTAAGCTGGACTATTCTATCTAAGATTTGATTAATTCTTTTGGAAAATTCGCCTTGCAAACTTCTAATTGACGCTTGCGCTGCAAATCTATTATTACTATCAATCAAATCCGCTATTGCTTCTGCTTGTAGTAAATCAATTTTTCCATTTAGAAAAGCTCTTTTGGAAAACTCACCTGGATCTGCTAATCTGCTACCATGTCGGATAATAACCTTTAACAACATATCAACCACTATCATTCCACCATGACAATGGATCTCAAGTACATCTTCTCCTGTAAAACTATGCGGTTTTCTAAAATACAAAGCGATCCCTTGATCGATTATATTTTCTCCATCTAAGAAATCAGTTAATTTTGCAATTCTATTTTTAAGGCTACTACCAACTATCTTATTAATAACGGTATTAACTTTCGGGCCTGACACTCTTATTAATGCAACACCTCCTCTGCCTGCAGGTGTTGCTAAAGCTACAATCGTATCATTATCATACATTTTCTTTTTTGATCACTCACTTGCTTACAGCATCTTGCTGATTGGTTATGTACCACTGCTGAGCAATAGACAGTAAATTATTTATCGTCCAATACAATACTAATCCTGCTGGCACTGATATGAATAAAAAAGTAAATATAACTGGCAGAAAACCCATTACCTTAGCTTGCACAGGATCTGCTGGAGGAGGAGATAGCCTTTGCTGTAAAAACATGGTTGATCCCATTAATATTGGTAGAACATAGTATGGATCTTTGCTGGACAAATCAGCTATCCAGAAAATAAAAGGAGAGTGTCTTAACTCTACACTTTCTAACAATACCCAATACAATGCGATAAACACTGGTATTTGAATCAAAATTGGCAAACACCCCCCAAGAGGATTTATTTTCTCCTTTTTATATACTTCCATTACCGCTTGATTAAGTTTTTGTTTATCATCACCATACTTTTCTTTTAACGCCTGTAATTTAGGCTGAAATTTTTTCATTCTGGCCATAGAACGGTAACTTGAAGAAGACAATTTATAAAATAATCCTTTAATTATCATGGTTAAAATTATTATCGACCACCCCCAATTCTGAACGACATTATGAATCATTTTCAATGCTTTAAATAAAAACCCTGAAATGAACCAAAGCCACCCATAATCTATAGTTAACTCTAAACCAGGTGATAATTCATTTAGCTCATCAGAGTATTCTGGTCCTACATATAGTGTAGAATTAAATATATTATTTTCACCTGGTGAGATATTCACATAATTTGTGGAATACCCCAAACCAAACTGATTATTACTAAATTCTTGGCTATAAAAAGTATTTTCTGTGTTTTTTGTCGGTATATAAGAAGTAAGAAAATAATGTTCCTGCATTGCTACCCAACCAGATATAACTTTTCTATTTAAAGGTTTTTGTCTTATACTATCAAACGGAACCTTTTCATATAGCTTTTTATTTTCATCGGAAATTGCCCCACCAAGATATGATGACATCCCAGGCATAAGGTTTACCGATGAATCAACCTCCTTTCTGATCAATTGATAATACATCCCCCCTTGCCATTCTTTAGTACCATTATTAGATACCTTCGTTCCAATATCTACAGAGTGTTTTCCTCTTGTAAATTTATAAGTCCTCTCTATAAATACATTATCTCCTTGCAGGCCAGTCAAAGTTACCACTAAAATATCTTTATTTTTATCCATTGTAAAATTATTTTTATTAGAAACAAACTTCGTCCTTGGTAAAACATTTTCTTCCAGAACCAAACCCATCTCTGCAAGATACAATTTATTTGGTTCACTATTAAATAATCTATAATTATCCGTTTTTTCTGAATCAATGTAATGTTTTAATAAAACAGCATCTACTATACTTCCACCCATTTTATCTATCTTAACCTCTAATAAATCAGTAGTTACAGTTATAGTATCTTTACTCACCTGTTGGGAAACTTCTAATGCTTTTGCTTTCTTGTTAATATGCAAAGGTTCTCTAGTACTATTTTCTTTTCGTGTTTTTACCGGTGTCGCTGAACCTAAAGAACTTGTAGATATTGGGGAATTAGTCACAGAATTGTTATTAATCTCTGCTTGTTCTTTCTGCCACTCTGCCCATAACATTAACCCTACAAAAGCTAACCCCAT
>JABSQI010000182.1 GCA_013215905.1 Legionellales bacterium
CCATAATTAATTTACTCTAATTTACAATCATTGAACGACCTTGCTTAATAAAATAGTCAAATTCATCATAAAAATTATCAATAAAGCTTTGTACAGGCCAAGCTGTAGCTTCACCAAAAGCGCAAATTGTTCTTCCTTCTATATTATTGGCAATATTTACTAAGGATTCCACATCACCTTCCTTACCTTGACCGAGAACAATCCTATTTAATATCTTAACTAACCATCCAGTACCCTCTCTACAAGGAGAACATTGTCCACATGATTCTTCATGATAAAATTCGACTAACCTTAATAATATTGAAACCATACAAGTAGTATCATCCATGACTATAACAGCTCCTGAACCAAGAGATGAGCCTGCATTACGAAGACTCTCATAATCCATTTTAAGATTCATCATAATATCACCAGGTAATACTTTCATAGAACTGCCACCTGGAATAACAGCCTTTACCTTCCTATTAGGAGTAACCCCACCTGCCAACTCTAATAAATCAGCAAAAGATATTCCTAGCCCAACTTCAAAATTACCTGGATTTAATACATGACCACTAACGGAAAATATTTTTGTCCCACCACTTTTATCAGTTCCTAACTTCACAAACCAGTCAGCTCCTTGCTCTAATATGACAGGAACTGATGCGAAGGATTCAGTATTATTGATCGTTGTTGGTTTGCCATACAAACCAAAATTTGCTGGAAAAGGAGGTTTAAATCTGGGTAAACCTCGACCACCTTCTAAAGAATTTAATAAGGCTGTCTCTTCCCCACAGATATAAGAACCAGCACCAAGATGATTATGTAGATCGAAAGAAATGTCTGTTCCTTGAATATTCTTCCCTAGCAGTCCCAAAGCATACACCTCATGTAATGCTTTTTCCATAACATCAAAAGGCTCTAGATATTCCCCTCTTATATAGTTATAACCAGTATCTGCGCCCATAGCATATCCTGCAATAGCCATACCCTCAATAATTTGATGAGGGTTATACCTCATAATATCGCGATCCTTACAAGTTCCTGGCTCACCTTCATCTGAATTACAAACAACGTATTTTTGACCAGGAATTTCTCTATTAAGAAAACTCCATTTTAGTCCTGTAGGAAAACCAGCTCCCCCTCTACCTCGAAGACAGGAATTTTTTAGCTCTTCTACTATCTTGTCAGCAGTTAATTCCCCTTTAAGTATTTTTTTCCAAGTTGAATAACCGCCAATACTTTGATAAGTATTAATATTTGTTGGGTCAGATAAAGATATTGTTCTAAAACAAACTTCATTTGCCATTTATTCACTATCCTTGCTTAAAAGTTTACCTAATATATTGTTAATTTTATCTTTTGTTAAATTCTCTTCATATTCATCATCAATAATCATAGATGGTGCATCGACACAGGCTCCTAAACATTCAGTTTTTTCTAATGTAATTAGTCCATCACTCGTTGTTTCTCCGAGCTTAATTTGCAAATATTCTTCAATATACTGCACTAAGCTATCTGCTCCTTTCAATTTACATGAAATATTATTACAAATACTAATCAAATGCTTACCGACAGGTTTAGTTTTTATCATAGAATAAAAAGTTGCGACTTCATATACTGCAATATAATCAATATCCAGATAATCTGCGACTACACGCATATGTTCTTCTTCAATCCACCCACCATTACTCTTTTGTACTAATTTTAATGCACACAAGATAGCTGACTGTTTATTTTCGGGAGGATATTTTTCTAAATTTTTATCTAAATCTTTTTTTATTTCTTCTGGAAATTTATATTTTTTTTGTTGATTAATCACCTGTCTATCTCCCCTAATACAATATCTTGACTGGACAATATAGCGACTGCATCAGCAAGCATATGGCCTCGCACCATCTCATCAAAACCAGCTAAATGAGCAAATCCTGGTGCACGGATCTTTAGTCTATATGGCTTATTAGCACCATCCGACACTAGATATATCCCAAATTCACCTTTAGGTGCTTCCACAGCTGTATAAACTTCTCCATCGGGTAAAGTGTAACCTTCAGAAAATAATTTAAAATGATGAATCAACGCTTCCATATTGCTTTTTATGCTATCTTTTTTAGGAGGAACAATTTTATGATCATCTGTTAAAACAGGACCAGAATTGTTTTTTAACCACTTTACACATTGACGAATTATTGCATTTGACTGCCTCATTTCCTCTACCCTTACAAGATAGCGATCATAACAGTCACCATTTTTACCAATAGGTATTTTAAATTTTAATTTATCATAAGCAGCATACGATTGTTTCTTGCGGATATCCCAAGCCACACCACTTCCTCTTAACATTGGCCCACTAAAACCAAGCTCTATAGCTTTATCTGGATCGATTATTCCTATATCTACATTTCTGATTTTCCAAATTCTATTATCTGTTAACAATGTTTCATATTCATCAACTTTTTTTGGAAATCTCTCTGTAAAATCCCAGATAAAATCTAATAAGCTACCTTGACGATTTTCGTTTAGAGATTCTATTTTTTTCTTAGACTGCCATTTATTATATTTATATTTTGGCATCTCATCTGGCAAATCTCTAATGACACCTCCAGCACGATAATAGTTAGCATGCATCCTGGCACCAGATGCAGCTTCATAACAATCGAATAAATCTTCCCGCTCACGAAAACAATATAAAAATACTGTCATCGCACCAATATCAATAGCTGTAGCCCCTAACCAAAGCAAATGATTCAAAATCCTAGTGATTTCATCAAACATTACTCTAATATATTGAGCTCTAATTGGCACCTCTATCCCAAGTAATTTCTCAATTGCTAATACATATCCATGTTCATTACACATCATCGATACATAATCCAATCTATCCATATATCCAATATTTTGGTTATATATTTTAGTTTCAGCAAGCTTCTCGGTTGCTCTATGTAATAAACCTATATGTGGCTCCACTTTCACCACAGTTTCGCCATCCAATTCCATAACCAATCGCAATACTCCATGTGCTGCTGGATGTTGAGGACCAAAATTTATTGTTTGATTCACTTGTTTTTTCATACTTTAATCTATAGGTACTTTCCTATATCTAACATCATTACGAAAAATTTTCGGTAACATTTCTCGCTCATCAATATCAACTGGCTCATAGATAACCTTCTGTGTCTTCCCATCATATCTCATTTCAAGATAGCCACTTAGTGGAAAATCTTTCCTAAAAGGGTGTTCTTTGAAACCATAATCAGTTAATATTCTGCTCAAATTAGGATGATTATCAAATACTATTCCATACAAATCATACGCTTCTCGTTCGTACCAGTCAGCTGCTCTCCATATTTCAACTACTGAATCAACCACAGGACTTCCTTCAGGTAAATATACTTTCATGCGAATTCTAGTATTATGCTTAAGAGATTGTAGATGATATACGCAACCATAACGTTTATCTCTATAAAATTTATCCATGTTCTTTTTAGATCCCCTTTCAATTCCTCTAGCAAAACCTCTAGCTGTAGCATCTGTAGTTTCCCAATCAGATAAACCATAATGTAGATAATCTACTCCACACAGATCCATTAACATATTAAAATCAAAAGGGGATTTTTTAAGAACATCTGCTACTCTAAGCAAATCACTACTATTTACAATAATTGTTACTTCATTGTAATCATCTATTAATCTTTCAACTTCATCTGATAGATATTTTTTTATTAGTGATATTATCTCTGCATTTTTCATATTATCTATTTATTGTTTTGGAATTTTTTATTTTATTATGCAATTGTAATATTCCATATATAAGTGCTTCGGCTGTAGGAGGACATCCTGGAACATAAATATCAACAGGCACAATTCGATCGCATCCCCTAACTACAGAATAGGAGTAATGATAGTACCCTCCACCGTTAGCACATGAACCCATAGAAATTACCCATTTTGGTTCTGGCATTTGGTCATATACAAGACGCAGTGCCGGAGCCATCTTATTACATAAAGTTCCTGCAACAATCATGACATCAGATTGTCTTGGACTTGGCCTAAAAAACATACCAAAACGATCTAAATCATATCGTGATGCCCCGGAATGCATCATTTCTATAGCACAACAGGCTAAGCCAAAAGATACTGGCCATACTGAACCACTCTTAGCCCACCCAAATAATTTGTCAACAGTAGTAGTTAAAAAACCTTGCTGTTGAAAATCCTGCACTACTCCCATTCTAATGCTCCAGTTAACCACTCATAAATAAAGCCTACT
>JABSQI010000183.1 GCA_013215905.1 Legionellales bacterium
ATGTTAGTAACATTCCTGAGTCCAAAACCTATAGTTACATAATCAAATATATCATCACTGTAAGGTAGCCTCTTAGCATCAGCAACAGAATAATATATATTATTAATCCATCCAGAATTAATCATGTTATCTCGCCCTATAGACAACATATCTTTTTGCAAATCCAATAAATGAAGACTACCTCTAGTACTTAGCTCCTTAGCAATGAGTTTTGCAAGATCACCAGTTCCAGAAGCCACATCTAACACTTTACTATCATGGTCAATATTACAGTTTTGGACACTAAAAATTTTCCAGAAACGATGTATCCCAAAAGACATCAGATCATTCATTAGATCATATTTAGGAGCTACTGAACTAAAAACATCAGCCACTTTCTTGAGCTTTTCAGTAGAATAAATCTTCTCGAATCCAAAGTAAGATGTATCTTCACTTGTTCGACTGTCTTTCATCATAATCAACCATCCTTTTGACGAAATCATTTGCTAATTCTTCTAGTTGTTGCCAACTTAGAATAAATTCTTCTTCCAAAGAAAATAGTATTCGAATACCCTTATCTTCGCTGTTGATTGCAACTACATACTGTTTTGATCGTATATTCTTTCGGGAACAATATTGGTAGAAATAACTTAATGGTACTACTATTGTTCCCAGTTTCTTATTATCGTACCTTAGTAAAATTGTTTTATCGTTATGAAAATATCTGATTTCTTCTGGTTGAAAAATCATAGAATATATCTAGACAAGTCATCATCTTGTACTAGATTAGCTAAATGTTTCTCGACATATTTATCATCAATAACAACTTCTTTATTTGTTTGATCAGAAGCAGTAAAGGAAATTTCATCTAAGAGTTTTTCAAGAACAGTTTGCAACCTTCTAGCCCCAATATTTTCAGTTTTTTCATTAACTTTCCAAGCTGATCTAGCAATATTTTTTATGCCTCCATCTGAAAATTTCAAATTCAACCCTTCAGTTTTCATCAATTCATGATATTGCTTAGTTAAAGAAAAATCTGGCTCTTTAAGTATTCTTTCAAAATCTTCTGCAGTTAAAGCTTTTAATTCAACCCTAATAGGAAATCTACCTTGCAATTCGGGAATCAGATCAGAAGGTTTAGATACATGAAAAGCTCCAGATGCTATAAATAGAATATGATCTGTTTTAATCATTCCATACTTAGTAGTAACTGTAGAGCCTTCAACTAGTGGTAATAAATCACGCTGGACTCCTTCTCTAGAAACATCGCCACCTCCATGATTGTCAGCTCTTCTTGTCACCTTATCTATTTCATCAATAAAGACAATTCCATTTTGTTCTACTGATTCTATAGCTTGTGATTTAAGATCTTCATCGTTAATTAATTTAGCAGCTTCTTCCTCCTGCAAGATTATTTTTGCTTTAGCAATCTTCATCCTATTTCTTTTCTTTCTATCTCCGCCTATATTTTGAAACATATTCTGTAACTGACTAGTCATTTCTTCCATACCGGGAGGAGCCATAATCTCAACGCCAATAGGAACAACGGATATATCAATTTCTATGGTTTTATCATCTAACTCACCAGAACGTAGCTTACTCCTGAACAGTTCTCGAGTTGCTGAATTTTCTTCTACATTGTTTTCAATAGGTTGATTCACAAACTCTGTCTTACCCCTAACACTCGGAACTAAAACATCTAAAATTCTCTCTTCAGCAGCTTCTTTTGCTAAGTGTTCAACTTTTTCCATTGCACTCTCTCTAGCTATTTTAATAGCGACATCTACTAAATCTCGAACAATAGATTCAACATCTCTTCCAACATAACCAACTTCAGTAAACTTCGTTGCTTCAATTTTTAAGAAAGGGGCATTTGCCAAATTAGCAAGTCTTCTGGCTATCTCTGTCTTACCAACTCCAGTAGGGCCTATCATTAGAATATTTTTTGGCATAATTTCGCTGCGAATTGCTGCATCTTTAATCTGCATCCTACGCCATCTATTTCTTAACGCAATAGCTACAGAACGCTTAGCCTCATCCTGCCCAATTATATATTTATCTAATTCCTGGACTATCTCTCTAGGTGTCATTACTAAATTCATATTCTTCTCTTTTTATATGGCTATCTCTTCAATGGAAAAACGATGATTACTATAAATACAGATATCAGCAGCTATTGATAAACTCTTCTCAACAATATCTCTTGCATTCAGTTTTGTATTTTCTAGCAATGCTTTCGCCGCAGATTGAGCAAAAGCACCTCCTGAACCTATTGCAACAATACCTTGCTCAGGCTCCAAAACATCGCCATTACCTGTTATAATAAGCGAGTTTTTTTTATCCGCTACGGCAAGTAAAGCCTCCAACCTTCTCAAAGCTTTATCAGTTCTCCAATCTTTGGCCAATTCTACAGCAGCACGCATTAAATGCCCTTGATGTACTTCGAGTTTTTGCTCAAACCTTTCAAATAAAGTAAAAGCATCAGCAGTACCTCCGGCAAATCCTGCTAAGATGGATTCTTTGTACAATCGACGCACTTTACATCCATTAGATTTCATAACAGTATTACCAAGAGTAACTTGACCATCACCACCAATAACTACATGTTTAGCGGTTCTAACAGATAAAATAGTTGTACCATGAAAAAATTCCAAATCACACCCCATCAAAATTTTATTTTGAGATTATATCGTAAAACTTTACCTCTTGACAGCCCATACAAGTATAATTAATAACATAATTAACAAAATTTGTTACTCAAAGTATTATTGACAATAATTAACTCAAACTTTTTTAATTTGCTCTTTGACTTCAAGTATATTTTTTAATTATCATTTTAAGCCATGTCTGCTGTGGAAATAATAAAGCAAAAATTACTAAATAAGCCAGTGACGTTTGAACAATACATGAAATTGGCACTATATGATCCAAGTTGTGGGTACTATCATCACAAGAACACTATTTTTGGGAAGAACGGCGACTATATCACTGCACCGGAGATATCTCCTATATTTTCCAAAGTTCTTGCAAATCATTGTAAAACCATATTGCAAGACAACCCTGGTAATATCTTAGAGTTTGGTGCCGGTTCAGGGAAGATGAGTTCAGTTATAGTAAAAGAATTAACTAGCTCCAATATACCATTCAATAAATACCAGATTATAGAACCTAGCCCCAAATTACGTCAGTTACAAAAATTTAATATTTTATCCAAATATCCTGAGATAGCTCACAAATTAGAATGGCTCACAAACCTACCTAAATACCCTTGGCAAGGAATTATTCTTGCTAATGAAGTATTAGACTCTATGCCAATTAATCGCTTTCACAAATCTAATAAAATTCAAGAATACTATGTTGCTAACCAGAATAATCATCTTGCTTTAGTATTATCTGCAATCTCTAATAAAAATTTTTTAAATAATATTCATGAAATCATTGATAATTTTTTAAAAGATGTTGATGACTATGACATTGAAATTAATTTTTACTTAAAAGGATGGTTACAGGCAATTTTTGATTTTATGTCACAAGGCACAATTATTATTTTTGACTATGGATTTCCAGAACACGAATTTTATCACCAGGCCAGAAATAAAGGAACTATTATGTGTCACTCTAAACATACAACAAATAGTGACCCTCTAAAAAATGTTGGACAACAAGACATTACAGCTCATGTAAATTTTAGCCAATTAGCCAACCTGAGTCACCAAATAGGCTTTACTATCCAAGGATATACTAACCAAGCAAATTTCTTACTTAACTCTGAAATTTTACAACTAGTAGATACATCAAATAGTACATCACAATTCAATCATGGCCAACAAATCAAATTATTAACCATGCCAAGTGAGATGGGTGAAATATTCAAAGTCGTCCAACTTAACAAAAATTCCGAGATCACTCTAAGCGGCTTTAAGCGGGGAGATTTGCGACATACTTTATAAATTAATTAGTCAATACCAAATGCTCGATAAATATTAAAAGAATTATCTAACATCTAGAAGGCATATCCAACAGTTAATTGAGCATTGGGTAGATATTTTGACTTCTTATTATCTATTAAAATAAATTCTTTATTAATGTGCTTTACCCCTACAGAAAATCTAATATTATAGCCAAGGTTTTCTTCCATCCATTGATAGCCAAGTAACACGCCATATTCAGATACACCTTTAGCTTGTCTAATTTTAAAAGGCCCTATCTCAAAATTTCCATTAGGATCATGATCATGATATAAGAAGTATGAATTTATAATCATCCCG
>JABSQI010000184.1 GCA_013215905.1 Legionellales bacterium
GTAAGTAACCA
The DNA here is from genome assembly GCA_013215905.1 of Legionellales bacterium. The sequence continues at coordinate 12 of JABSQI010000184.1, forward strand.
CCAATTTTATTTCTAATTTTCTTTAACATATCTACCTCATTAAAGCGCAGCTTAAAGCTGCGCTACATTAATTAACAATCCCCCGTTGGATATTCACCTTGCTGCGCTTGTGCCTGAATCGGCACATCTCTTTTATATAACTGCATATCAGGAGGAGCGTTATTACCTTGTCCACTATTTTGATTTACAGTATTAGTTTGAACTTTTTCTTTTTTTTCAAGATTAACTAATAATTCAAGCTCTTTCGCTATAATCTCGACAGTCTTATGCTCAACCTTGTTTTGGTCTTTCCAGACATTCAGTCTTAAAGAACCAGTTACAGCTACCCGATTGCCTTTGGCTATTCCAAGATCCATTGCTTTAACCCCTAATGAGTTAAAGCAAATACACCTGTGCCACTCAGTTTTGCTCTTAGTTTCACCTGTCTCTTTATCTTTATAATATGTGCTGGTTGCTAGATTCAAATTAACAACATTGTTTTTTCGAACATCTACATTACCAATACGCCCCTTTAAATATACTACGTTAGTATCACTCATTTTATTTTCACCTTTTCGTTTGTTTCTAAACTCTCTGTATTTAATTTTGCAAATACAATCTTAAATAAATTACCATCAAGACAAACTCTATTAGCAACATCTATTGCCTTATCTAAATCATATTTTTGCCCCATAAATTCCTTTAAAACATTAACCCCAACTTGTAACCGTAAATACATAAAATAAGCATATAAAGATATAACCACTATCAAAACACTAACAATGAGGCGAATCTCAGAAACAAGCCCTTTTGAGAACCCATACATTTTTAACATATTAGGAATTAACAAACTCCCAAGCAGAATAAAAAATAATAATCCATGCTTCCAATTCAAATCTGAAGGACTACAAGATTTAAAGCATACACCCATTTTTTTAGTTTCAGCCTCTATTAATTTACTATCACGCCGAACGAAATATAAAAAGAACCCACCAATCAATACACATAAGAAACTAGTCATAATCACACCACCTCATTTTTGGTTATTAAAAATACTCCATGTTCCTCTTTAAATATGCTGCGTAAAATAGCTGTACGTTCATCATAAATAAATCCAAGCTCATCAAGATTGCTAACGGTATCATCAGATAAATTTCCATCCCTGAATGATTCTCGGATACTCTCAGCCCATTTCTGCATATCTTTCAATTCGTTAAGCTCATGCACAATACAACCCCCTAAGCCATATACAGCAATTAAGCAGTCCAATTAATTTATTTCCTAATTTTTTAATTATTTTAATGCTCATATTTCCCTCAAATTTTATTAAAAACAAAAACTTGAGAAGAAAATACCTTGACCAAGGCTTGTTTGCCCTATTGAATATCTCATAGAATCTGAGATACAATACTAATTGAGCAAGATATTATTCTTCTCTACTGAGGCTTACGAATCGATTTCGAACTCTGAGTCGTAAGCCTTGCTATTTTTTAATTCATGCTTCTTTTTTCTCCTAAAACCTCAACTACATGCGCTTCAATCTCTGAAATACTATTATCTTCAGAACAATTAACAGCACCCTCTACAAAAACCCTTGTATCTTTAGTTATAACACCATCAATAATATTTTTTGAACAGTTAATATTATGAAATGCTAATTTTTCAACTTTCTTTTTTGTTTTAGCATTCCTTGCTATATCCTTGGTGACAAGCTTGAAGCTAATAGTATTAGCATCATAATTAGCCTGCTCTACACTTCCTATTAATGTTATTCTATTCAAATCTTCCATTACCCTTAACCAACCTCTTTCAATTTATCAGCACATAACTTAGTATCACCAAAATATTTTATAATCTCATTCTTTAAATCAGACTCTCTAACCCCTAGAGTATTTGCAGCAAAATATAATTTATCTTTATAGTATTCCATAAGAGCTATTAATTTAGCTCTATTAACTATATCTACAAATCTTTGATCAACACTATCAACATAAAATTGACCTAAATAGTTTAAATACAAAAAATATAACCTGTTTCCTTTCTCAGCAGCTTGGAGCTTCTCAAGACTTGAAGTCTTAAAATAAGCAATCAATACATTAAAAAGCCTTTTGCGATTAAAACCAAACATTCTAGATATTTTATTTTTATCGCCCTTAAAATACTCCATTGCAGCTAAATACAAAGGAGCTTTAACCACTCTTTCTAATTTAATTTTTTCACGACAACTTTGATCAATTAACCCCAAATAAACTTGAGCTAACTGCTGCTCTATTTTACTTGCGTCTTCTTTGCTAACTGGCACGCTGTTTAATTCAACATCGCTCAATGTTTCTTCTGTATTTCTAACAATTTCTAATTTTAAATCTTTTACTAAACTCATAATCTCTATAAAACTTTTTAAAATAACCCTCATCATCTCTTAATTTTAAATTTCTGTCAACATCTTTTTTCATCTATATAAAATTTTACCGTTTCGTTTAAACCCTTTATTTATAGACTAAAACACACATCCATACGCAAACAAATTTCACAAATGCAACCACTATGCGAAAAAATAACGCTGTTTGTATACCACCTTCTAACTATCAATATCTTACAAAAACATTCTTCTAACTCATTTTTTTAATCCCCCACCGAAACACTTATTTTCTGTATGCTTTGCTCATCTGGCATACACTTTGTACTAAAGTTAAATCTAACCCTTGGACTTGTACGTTTTATTTCCCCGTGCATTTTTTTCAATCCTCTATCTAATAACCACTGTTGCGCCCTAACATCACCACTTTTAGCAAATAATTCAATTAACGACGGATGTATCGCCACTTCAAATTGTTCATCATCAATTTTTTTCTTAACCATTACGCTGCTTCCTTAATTTTCATACAGTTAATTAATTCTATAATTTTACGCCAGTTCTTATACCTTCCATTAGAAAAATAAAATTTAGCCAACTTACCACCCTGTTCATAAGCATAACTTAACCAATAAAAAGCTTCACAAAAAATATCATCAGCCCCTGATTTAATTAAATACTCAGCATGAATTTGATATATACATCCTTTTTCATTAACAGATAATTTATTATTATTAAATTTCTTAACCATCTTCTTAGCCTGCTCAATTAACAAATCGCCCAACGACTCCATAGCTAGCGTATGCCCTAGTTCAGAAGCTCTGCGGTAATAATTAATAGCCTTAGCTCTATTAACCCTAGAAGAACTCATATAACCATCAGCCATCAAATAATATTTATTAGCTAATTGCTCATCATTTAATTTTTTCTTCATAACCCTAAACCCCCATCAAACAAAACAAATAACCAACAATAAAGCTAGCTAATACCAATCTATATCTATTCTTTTTCGGCTCTTCAAAATCCCTCAATTTTTCAGATACGCCCACATAATCCTTAACCAACACTTGCAACTCCTTTGTCTTCATTTTTACAAATATCTTGAAAATCTTTAGATGAAAAAAGACCAGCAAATATACCTGCAAAAGCAGAATTAATCTTTAACTCTTCTTTTCTCTTATACAATTCGTCTTGCTGCATTCTTGAATTTCGAACTCGCCATGATGTCAAGAAAAATTCTTCTTTTCCAGTAATATCACGCAACTCTGCTAAAGCATCAACATGCAAATATCCAGCAGCAATAAGAAGATATTTAACATAAAGCTCTTTAGATTGTTGGAATCCATTCAAACCCTTTTTGAAAGATTGAGCTACCTTGTATACTAGATGAGGATTAGTAAACTCTTCTATACCTGCTAAAGCCTCATCATCAAAACTATCCTTAAAAATGTTATAGATATAAAGCTCCACAGTTTCTTGCTCTAATTTATTATCCTCTAAAGCATTTGCGGTAATTTTAAACTCCTCATACCATGTATCGTGCATAGGCATAATCTCTATCATCTCTAGCGCACAGCCACGATGCATTAACCCTGCCCCTTTTGTGAAATACTTTGTTGCTTTAATATTGTCTTTGGATATACCATCCTTTCCATCCTTAAAAGCCATCCCTAACTTATAAAAGAGATGTCCTGTGTTATGTAAATCCATTGCAAACAATAAGAAATTAATATCATTTTTATATGCATTAAATGTATCTATACCCTGCTGCTCTCCAGACAATATAATTGCTTCTACCTGATTCATTACATTAACATTATCTTGCTTAAATGTTTCTATAGTCTTATTACTCAACATTATCTCTCCTCGTCTTAATTCTTCAATCA
>JABSQI010000185.1 GCA_013215905.1 Legionellales bacterium
TATGAACTGTCCTAAAAATGGGGGCTTTACATATTCAAATTTCATGTTTTCATGTAAGCGTTTTTTATAATGCTTACTGTATATTAGATATGTCCTTTGTAAATAATCTAATGATTGATTATAATTCCCTAAAGCAGCTTCTGTTAACCCTAAATTATATAATGAATATCCAATCTCTACATGAGTTGGATCTATATAATATTTAAATAATATTTCATATACTTGTAAATATTTTTTCTTAGCTTCTTGATAACTGCCCCTAAATATTTCAATCATGCCCAAATTAGATAACGGGTAATATGACTCATAGTGATCAGTGCGTTTATAATATTTATTAATTCCTTCCAAAGCTCTTCTATGTAATAATTCAGCAGTCTCATAGTTGCCGTAATATAGTTCTATGAAGCCTAAATTGCTAAGTGTAGTAGATAAATTGTAATTTATAGGATCTTTATAATAAGCCTCTAAAATATTTAGTGCTTTATCTAAATATTTTTTTGATTCAATAAAATCACCTAACTTTAATTTAACATAACCTAAATTATTTAATGTATTATTTAATTTAACATTATCTTCATCTGTATATAGTTTTTTTTTAATTTCTAATTCTGCGTAATATAAATTAAAAGAAAGCTGCTTGAAACCAAAAAATAATGCTACTAATCCATATTCATGTAGTATTTGCATTGTTTCCAAATTAATATTCATATACTGCTTTAGAAATAAAATTTGGTGTAGCCAATGTCTAATTTCATCCCATGCCCCATCACTATCTAGATTTAAATTTTTTACTGCGTTTGTGGCCATATCTATTGTTTTTTTTAACGGTATATAGTTGGTTGATATTTTCAGTCTAACAATTTCTTGCAATAACCTATGAATACTGAAACCTTCCATATCATTTGTAAGACTAATTAAAGAATGTTGTCTTAATTCTGCGATACCCTTAACCATATCTAATAATAGAATATCATCAAACAATTTCATTGAAATTTGGTCAGGAGATAAATATGCAGCTCTATATAATATCTTTTTAGCCGTATCACTTAACATATCGAGAGTAATACTCATTACACACCAGAGTGTCTTCGTATATTGTTCATTATTATATAATGATGTATCTAAATATTGCTGTTTTTTGTTTCTATAAAGTTGTAAATAATCTTTAATATTCGTGTGTTTTTTTATGTATATAATAGCTTGAGTTAAAGCTAAGGGATAATTGCACAATGTCTTTATCAACAAATTTATATCATTTTCTTTTGAATTTGGCAGGTTCTTTTTTACAAATAAAAACGCTTCTTCATCTGTAAAGATATCTAATATTATAATATTTGAAGACCAATCTTGATTTCTAGAAGTAATTAGAACATGTGGAGCTATATTTACTGGCCATTGATTGTGTAATTCAAGTAAATATTTCTGTATATCCCGTTCAGATTTAACATTGTCCAAAACAAATAAGACTTTTTTTGATATATTTTGCCCTAACAGAATTTTGTGTACTTCTTCTCTGATCTGTAATTCTGATAAACCTTTTGTGTCAATTTGTGATTTTTTAGTGATAGCTTGATATGATCTATCAAGACTACAAGAGCTTTCACCTACTAACCATACTATAGTATCATATGTTCTATCAGAAAGACCTCTATATGCGTACTCTATTGCTAATTGTGTTTTACCTATTCCTCCTGAACCTGCAATAGTCTGTGTGATTACACCAAAATTGTTCTGATCTAAATTTTTTTTAATTAAATCTAGAATATCATTTCTTCCAGTAAACATTATATTTCTTGGAGGCAAATATGTTTTTATAATATGTTTTTTCTTTTCATCCTTAGAAATATTTATAATGGTATTTTTTGATATTACGCCAACAACAAAACCTATTACTATTATTGTCACGCTAATTTTTTTATATTTTGATTTTATCCAATTAAATTGATTATTAATCCCTACCTTTTGCATAGGAGAAATATTCTTAGAGAAATTACCCGATGTATGATTTTTATCAGTTAGAAAATTATTTTCATATGCTTTTTGCTGTTTAATAAATTCAATATATAATCTTTCTGTTTGTTCAGATGAGCATGCTATTTTTAATAATCTATATATGGCACAATAATAATCATTATTTTTTATAATTGAACTGTCTTTTTCAATAAAAATTATTATATAATCAGAAATATTTTTAATAGAAGTTTTTTTATAAACACCTTCAGAAGTAATTAATATTTTTTTAGATTCTGGTCCTATTTCTCCATTAATATCATATCTAATACATGCTATTTTTAAATGTTTTTTAATTATTTTAATAATCTCTTTGCACTTATAACTAGTCTCACTACATTCGATATTAAGAGATTTTGAACACAGTCTTTTCTCTCCTATAACACCAAGCATTTTTTCAAATGAATGATTTATTACTAACCGCCAATAGTGATCCTGTAAGTAATTGTACTTATCTGAAGTTTCAAAAAATTCTACTATATCTAATTTTTTACCGTAGACTGAGTAATTAATCAATAATTTAAGTTTATTACAATGCTCAAAAAAAGCGCTTAAAGAAATCCCTAAAATTTTACATATTATTTTTCTTTTTTTATGACTAATCAAACAAGCAGCAACATCAATTTGACGTTTAGTTAACTTAATTCCATTTATATTTGATAAATTTTCATATATAAAAGGAATGTTTATAGTTTCTGCCTTTGATATATCATTGGTTTTCATTCTAACAAGTATTTGTTGCTCCAAAAATCAAAATGTTTAATTATCGCACAAAGATATATATTGCTTACTATTGAATCTACCCAACGACATTCTTAACATTTTATTCCAGATGAAACGATAACAGCACGAAATTTGCTCTAATTTTAGTAGCTGGCCCTTTAGTGATCCTATCCTAAATTTATATTCTTTCCTTGATGCCACACAGCCATTATACCTTTGCTCTGTCATAACTACAACTAATATAAAGTCTCGGAGAAGTTATATAGTGAGTATTACAAAATAGTTTGTCTATGCCCATATGGCTTCCAAGCAGGAGATATAACATTCGGCATATTAGAACGATTAACTAGTCTTGCTGGTGCAAGTTTAAATTCTCCATAATTTAAATTAATAATATCCATTACTTTATTAATCGAATCACGTTTTTTTGTATTTTTATAAAACATATCTGATTGTTTATTAGATACGTATGGATTAAGAGCGATTAATTTAACCTGATAAAACTCTTGCCCAACCGATTTATCTAAAAATATTTTCCTACAGTATTGATTTATTTCATAACCATCATTTGTCATCAGTTCTGTTTTGAATTCATCTTTGATAGATTTTTTTCTACTTTTTAACTTAAAGAAAAATTTTTGAGATTGTAGATTATTTTGACGTAGCCTAAAAGCAACTTTTTCAGACATATGTTGAATATAAGTTAATACTATATTTTTATTTCTTGTGTTAGGAGGCATAATTTTGCTATGCCCAATAGATTTTACTGCACACACTGTAAGATTAATATCATCGAAACCTTTCCCTTGAGCCATGTACCAAATTCTCTTGCCGGGTGTACCAAATCTTTTCCCTAATATACTAATAGGTATTTTCTTCATATCTTTGCAATATTTTACCCCTAATTCAGCAAGAAATTCTCCTATACCTGTAGCAACACCGCATAAATCTGTAACTAATTTTCTTGCTAGGAAATCCTCTGACTCCCAAGGCGGGACAACAATAAATCCATTTGGTTTTTTCTCCTTGCCCGCCAATTTAGCAGTAGTTTTATCACCGCTAACTCCAACCGAACATAGTAGCCCTGAAGAATTGTATACTATCTGTTGCACTTTTTTGCCTATAATTTCAGGAGAGCCATATAGTTTCTGACAATGAGTAACATCCAAAAAAGCTTCATCAACAGAAAATACCTCAATATCAGGAGTTATTTGATTTAACGAACTCATTATATTTTTTGATACTGCGCTATATCTCTTAGGTCGTGCAGGACGTCTTATTAAATTAGGACATTTTTTTATAGCATCCTTCAATCTTTGGAGACTAGCAACTCCGGCATATCTTGCCTCGTAGGAACAAGTTATTATTCCAGTACCAGTATATCCATTAGTTATAGCAATTGGTTTTCCGCGAAGCTCTGGAAAATCTAGTTGCTCTATTGATGCAAAAAAAGCATTCATATCAATAAAGATAATTG
>JABSQI010000186.1 GCA_013215905.1 Legionellales bacterium
CAATCGATTTGTTTTTGAACGGAAGTATATTTCAGGTACCCAAATAAAAATATCTGGAAATAATCTGAAAATACCATCATGTAGAGCAAACTTTTTTAGGTGGGATATGTAAAATTTAGAAAAAGTAATATTTTTATTGGAGAGATATCTGCCAAATCGCTTTTATATTTTTCGACTGGTGAGTTTAAAATATAATATAAAACGCCTTTAACTTTTTACATACTATTTTGAAAATCGTTCTGTCAAAGATTAGATTTTAATACAATTCGAACATTTTAAAATTGAAGAAAGGTACTTTGAATTTGTAATCTCATTCAAATAAATAGGGATAGAGTTACAGAGCAAAGGGATAATAAATACAGATATAAAATTAGTTAAGACAAAATTTATTGGACCAATAGAGGAGAATGATATATTTAAATTAATGTTATATAACCCTTCCGGACCCACGAATTATAAAATATATACTGCAAAATTATCTTAACCTATATAACATCTATCTTTAATACATTAATTCCTTTTATTGTTTCGCTTTCCTTATATTTATCTAAATAATCAGTAAGTAATAATTCTTCAACTCCATTTTTAGATGAAGCATGCCTAAAATATAAATTATTTTTTTGCTTTATTATAAATCCGACATGAGAAATATTTAAATTTGTACCAATATATTTTTTAATTTTCCAATTAGGGCGAACAATATTTATGATAGATATATCGGGTAGAACATCATAGAGTTTTACAATATTTGTTAGAACATCATTTATTAATAAATATTTCACCCTAGATTGTTGAACTGCATAATCTATTTTATGTTGACGTAATATTGACAATACGTTTTCTTTTCTTATATCAACACCAGAAATCGGTTCTTTATTTATGAATTTGATAAATGAAGAATTCTTAAACAGCCATTCTGGTTTATCAATATTACACTCAGCAATATTACTTTTAATACCCAAATCTTCCGTTATATCTTTCACTAACCATGAATTATTTATGTTCCAATCTATGCTCTGAAAATGATTCCTATAAATATAGCTATCTTTACCGGCAACATAACGTATTCTTTTAAGATTCTGAGTGAAATCCTCTTCAAATTTTTGTAAAGGATTTTTACTATTGGATATAGCTAAAGCTAAAACAGTTTCTACAAATAAAACACAATCATACTTGCTAAATTCAACTCTATATTCTGGTTGGAATAAATAATTCTCAATTTCATGGTAACTATCTACATTTTCAGGTTTTTGATAATCAATACTGCCATAGGGGACACCAATAAAACATTTGCTAAAATAGTTAATTCGCTTGTTAAGATCACCTTCGGGAGAATTTCTAATTTTTTCCCACAGAGCAGTATTGATATTTTCTGCATGAACACAGGTATAACTGAAGATAAATAACAAACCAATTTTTAGCAAAAAAAATGCTCTTTTCCTCATATTCTTTGACTCCTTATGAATATATCAAATTTTTATTAAAAATATTTAGATCATTAAATCCAATTTATTTCTGTTTCCAATGGCGAAAAAAATTCAATAATATCTTTTTTTGAAATATTATCCAAATCACTGTCTACCCATACAGGAGAATTGTCTTTATCGATAATTTTAGCCCGGATCCCCTCAAAAAAATCTTCATTGACAAGCATTCTATTTACAATTCTATAGTCGGTAAATAAACAATCCTGTAAAGTTTGCTCTTTAGCTAGATCCATTGCCATCAAAGTAACCTGTAGACTTAAAGGGGAGCACATTTTTAATTCCTGTAATACTCCTTTTGTCCATGCAGTATTTTCCTGCTTTAGAGCGCAAACTATATCATCTATATCATTTAAAGAAAATATATAATCTACTTTATCAAATTCATTAAATCTAGTATGTACCCCACTTATTTTTTTATCTTGAATATACAATTCTAGTTTTTTAATTGAATCAAACTGTAATATTTTGTCTTTAAAATCAGAGCTAGAACAATTAATGCTATAATTAACAAGACCAATTTGTATTGCATCATTATAATTAATTTTCCTACCTGTAAGAGCTAGATATCTCCCAATATTATTAGGTAGTTTTGCTGATATATATCTTCCACCAACATCAGGAAATAATCCAATTAAATTTTCTGGCATTGCAAAAACAAAGTTAGAAGTAACACAAGGATATTTAACATGCATACCTAAGCCAACTCCCCCGCCAAATGTATATCCATCTAAAATTGATATGACTGGCTTGGGGTACTCATTTAGAAATTTTATTAATCTATATTCATCAAAAAAATATTTCTGGAGTGAATCAATGTTTTTTCTTTTAGCAAATATTTCTTGTAAATCTCCTCCTGCACTAAAACAATTTTTCACTGAAGAATCAATAACTACGCACTTTATATCATCAACCTTAAGCCAGTCTAACAAATGAGTTGTTATACTCTGAAACATAGCGTGATTTATAGCATTCAATTTATCAGGTCTACTTAAAGTTATACACCCTACTTCGCCAAACCTTCCTGAATTAATTTTAAACATAGCATTTTTCATATTTTTCTATCTGTTTAAATAATGGGTAACAATTATATTTATTAATTCACTTTTTACAAGATAAAATTATGGTACAATAGAACAAACTACTTCTTAAAGGGACTTTGAGAATGTTCAAATGGAAATATATTGTTGATAGTACACTATTTAAAGCACTGGTTCTTTTATTAATACTAATTTCTGCTGCTTATCTATTTTCTAAGACATATATTACTGAGAATGTCTATGAACTCTCTAACAAAGAGTTTAGCAGTTTCAACTTGCCATTCAGGAATATGACTTTTACTGGTCGTGAAGGAGCATTACAGCAAGTCAAAAAGAAACTTTCAGAGTCTAACATTGGAATAATATCTCAAGCACTTTTAGGAATTGGTGGAATTGGCAAGACTCAACTAGCAACAGAATATTCTTACCGAACTTTAGAAGATAATTTTTATGACACTATAGTATGGATCTCAGCAGAAAATCAAAATACAATTAATAATTCATATAGTGATATCGCTCATAAATTAGGAATTAATACTCATGGAATAAAAACTAATAAACTAAAAAAAATCATTCATGGAAAAATTTTTAATCCTAATTTTAAAAAAAATATATTATTTGTTTTAGATAATGCTCCAAGTAAAAACGTCATTAACAAGTATCTTAAGGTTCTGCAAAAACAACGAAATAAAAATAATCAACTACACATCCTAATAACATCTAGGAACCAAAATTGGAAAAATAATTCTCTAATATTAGATATATTTTCTCCAGAAGAAGCCAACATTTTTGTCAAAAAATATATACCAGATGCGAAAATTGAAGATGTAAAAGAACTAACAAAATTATTACAGTATTTTCCCCTAGCTCTAGGTCAAGCATTAGGTTATATCCGACAAAACACCAATATAAATGACTTCATATCTCTTTACAAAAAAGAACAACAAAAATATCTTGACATGCCCCTTAAATACACTACTGAATATTCCAGCACTTTATGGACAACATTCTCAGTATCTTTAGAAAAATTAAATGCACAAGCTAAGGAAATATTATATTTGTCTAGCTACCTTGAACCAGATAAAATTAACTTAGATTTATTTGCAAATATCACCAATAATGATAGTGCTATCCAAGAGCTACAAAAATACTCCTTAATAACTATACATGATAATAATAGTTACTTTAGAATTCATCGATTACTACAAGAAGTAATCAAGATAAATATTGGAAAAGATTCCACATGGATAAATAAAGCATCAAAACTAGCTATTAAAGAAGCTAAGCTTTTTGAAATAAGTAACAAACAGACCTGGCCTAAACCAAGAGCCTGGTTATTTCATATTCCAATACTGTCTAAACAAATAATAAATCATGAAGATAAAATTACCCTACTAGATACCTACGGGAAGATTGCTATACATTTTGGCTTATATAATCTTGCAGAAAATTTATATCTAGATTCAATTAAACATAATAAATCAGCAAAAAAAATCAAGTTAACAAATAATCTAAACGAATTAGCAACAATTTACTGGCGTCTCGGAGACTATAAAAAAGGTGAGCAATACTGTCAAAAGGCATTAGATATATATAATTTTACAGATCAAAATTCTGAACAATCTTTAGGATACTCCAACACTCTCCATACCTTAGGAAGAATATATTCAAGATTAG
>JABSQI010000187.1 GCA_013215905.1 Legionellales bacterium
AAGCCAGAATTTATTTTTGTAATGATAAAAATCAAAACCGAGCACTGGTGATACAACCCCAAAATCATCTATACCTTCCCACATTTCTTCATTATAACGATTCATTAACTCAGCAAATACTGTATCACGAAATTGTAAATCACTATAAGCAACGGTCTCACCTTCAGGATTAACCCAATACCAATCACTAGTCTCAATACCAAATTGATCTTCTGATGTATAATAAATATCATCATAACCATAATAAAAACCTAATGTATACCATGGATTTAATGGCCAACCTTCTGGTGTTGTTTCATTTAACCATATTTCTACAGGATTATATCCATAGGGTCTTTCATGTGTTCTATAAATGGCGCCTGCACTTATACTAAACTTTTTACCAATAGGTAATTTAGCTCTTACCTCTGCTGATTTATAATCAAAATTTACTTTACCTTGTTTTCTACTTTCTAATTTAACCATGTGATATTTACCACTATGTTTTAAAAAGTATCTATGATTATCATATAGTTCATCTCTTTCTCTTTCTTTTTCCCAATGAAATACATATTCTAATCCTTTCACTGGAGAATTAGTGGCAGATAAACCTACATTGTTTTCTGTACCATCATAGTATTGTGCTCCTTTAACCTCATAATCATATCTAGCCAACTTTCTAATACCTATACCATATCTATAATCAAATTCATAATATGGAGTACCATCTACTACCTGTGGTATACTATATAATCCTCCATCTTCACCGGGTCTAACAAAATAATCTGGTGCATTTTCTTTAGGGTTTTGCATATCTCCAGCCACATAAATAGTGCCATATTTAAATAGCTCATCATAAATAGACTTAAATAATTTACCCTTTTCTTGTGAACTTATATTAAAGCTAATAAGTAAACAAAGCGTAAGTAAAATTTGTTTCATTTAGTTTTTCTTTTTACGGTTTTTTCTTTTCTTTTTCAAAGCATCCCACTCTTTTTTCAAATATGTTCTTATTACAATGACATTTGTACATTTATTTATTTTAGTAACTTTGACCCTGTATGATTCAACATATTCTACTTTAGTGACAATGCAGTCTTTCTTTCTCTCCTGTGCGTTAACAGTTAAAGAAAAAGATAATAATAATATTATAATTAAATTTTTCATTATTTGTATTTTTTAAACATTAATTTATATAGTAATTTATTCCAAGCCGCTTGAATTTTATCTCCAAGCTTAATAATTTTTTCTTTCATTTTATGGGTTGTTAATTTTAAACAATAAATCAGTAACTATTTGATTCTCAATTTTCTTTTCTATTTGTTTGGTAGAGTCATCTTTATTCCACCATCTTTCTTCAGTTCCATAATATTTAGCAGTTTCACCATCTTCAATTCCTAAGGACCATTCTGGCCAACCACCAAGTAATGCCAATCTTTCATACCATTGTAATTCTTCATTCATAGACTCTTCAATATTTTGTAATTTTATAATAAGTCTGTCTAAAGGAACATTAGTAAATCCAGCAGTTAAATTACCTACTGCTAAATACGCGGGGTTATCTAAACTAAATCCGCCTTCCAGTATTTCATCCATATTATATTCTAATGCAGAAAAGCCATTTCTTATTTTACCAACCTTGGCTTTTAATGGAGGGGAAATTCCTAATACCTCCCAAGCTGCATTACTATATTTAGGTCGGGTTCTTCCATCATCATCCAAACGTTTTTGATCTTCCATATATAATTTTAAAGCTACATTTTTAATAGTAGAAACACCAGCTCCAACTATACCACCACCTCTTAATATCCCATCGGCCATACCATTTGCTATTCTTATAGTTTTATCATCTGATATTCCTGGGTCATCATATAATTCAGTAAACACAGCATTTTGTAAAGCATTAAATATTAAATTTTGTATAAATGCATAATATACTATTTTACTTATATTAGTTTTAGCGTCGCCTCTATTATTTTTTAAATCTAAATAAGCTCTTTTTTGTAGACGCGCATATTGCATAGGTGTATTGGCAAATGCTAATACAACCCTACCCAATGGTGTTGCTTGTTGTAAACTAATTTTATCCATTCGGGCTGATTGCTGGTTAAGCTCTGATAATTCTACCCAATCTTCATATGCTTTACGCTCTGCAACTTTTTCACTAAGACCTTGCTTTTTATAAGTATTTATTCTATTTCTATAAAATGTGGCGCCACCTGTAGCTGTAGCAAATGTATCACCCATTTTAGTTAAAATAAACCCTTTTTCTAATAGCCAGCCCAACATAGCCTCGCCTTTATTTTGTTGGCCCTCTAATGCTTCAACTAATTCAGCTTCTTGTATATTAATTCTAGTTCCTTTTCTTCTCGCAACAGCCCAATCAGAATTCATTAACCTATTCCAATCTTTAATATACTGTGGTAAATTAGCAAATCTAGCAGCCGCTTTAAATGGATTATTATCTGTCCAGTTAATGTAGTTAAAACTAGAAATAGTTTGTAGCACTGCAGATCTAGTGTTTAAAAACATAATACCAGCAGTAGCATTGTTAAGGAAATTTAACATTTTAGTTTCTAATCTACTTTCTCTTCCGCTTCTATTACTACCACGTTGCATACGGCCCAATATATTTTTCACTGACTCTACATATTTTGGTCCTTGTACTGCTTCTAGTTTATTATAAAATTCCGGTGTAAATATTGTATTTACATTATCTGTAAATTCTTTTAAATATTGACTTCTTAAATCTCCTTTAATAGTATTATTAATATCTATCCATAAACCACCAGTTTCCCAATATCTTCCAGGTTTTTGGTAAACACCCTTTTGCATTCCTATAATTTGATCTGCAAAAGCTGAAAGCTCACCACTTTTATTAACATGGTCAACTAACATTTTCTGATCTCTTTTACTTAATCCTGGAATTTCAATTCCTAAAGTATTCCAGTTTCTAACTCTAATAGCTTGCTCTACGGAATAATCACCTACTTTGTCTTTTAATTGACCAACAACTTCTTTGTATTGTTTTTTCAATGCTTTAAAATCTCTATATATACTAAGCTTAGATTCAGTTATATTCATTTCAGCTCTAGCATAAGGATCATATAAAGTTTCCTTAAATAACCTTTGATGTGCTTCCCCTTGCTTACCTTTACCTGCAATTCTATCCATTATTAATGGTAAATCACTGGCAGATGCTGGTAGCCACCAACTTTCTTTGTGTTTAGCACCAACAGCCCTTGCTTTAGTTCGAGAATAATCTTTAAAACGCTCTACTCCAAATGTTTCTTCAATTACTTTATTAAATTCTGCGCCATAATCTTTAGACATTAATGCTTGTTGTACTTTGGATTTAACATCTACTACATCTAATACATCCTTAACTGCTTTAACATTTTTAATAGCATCATCAGCAAAATAAAAATCATTATATCCTTCAGCGGCCTTTTTAAGCATCCAATCAGATTTGGCTTTAGGCGCACCATTTTCTAATCCAATTATATTTTCCATTGGTATATTTAATCCCATACCTTTTAAGAATGCGTGAATAGCTGGTGCGGCTGATTGAGGTCTAGCTGTTAAAATATAAATATCTCCTGTCCCAAATTTACCCTGTCTTTTAACTGCTAAATCAAATAATGGGCCTTTAGTACCTCCAATTACTTGTTCAAACTCTCTAAAATCGAATGTTGCTCCGGCGCGTTCTAAGGCCTCATGTCTTTTAGCGAATTGTGTAGCATCTAATTTACCTGTTGTACCATCTGGGAGCTTATAACGTACCTTAGATTTGGTTTTAGCGACCGTATCATAAAAATCAAATACGCTTATTCCTTTCTTTTTCTTATTTTGTTCTCTAGCAAATTCTAAAGCTTTATCTCTATTTTTTAATTGACCCAAATACTCGGCATTGCTCATATCTTTACTATAAAGCATATTGCCAGCTTGAGTTAATTTTTGGTTTCTAGTTCGCGCAGATAAATAATCTTTAGGAAATTCTACTCGCTTCTTAACCTGCACCCCAATAGATGTTAAATCTCTACCAGGGGTTTCAGCAATAATATCTCTAGCATATCTAGTCCCAGTAATATAAATCATATCAGTTAAAGTAGTAGGATTATAAATATTATTTCCTTCTAAACTAATAATATTATCCCAACTTTTCTTACCACCCATTGTGATATTTAATATAGGGTCATAATAC
>JABSQI010000188.1 GCA_013215905.1 Legionellales bacterium
GGAGGCGATGATATGCCTTCTCATATTAGAGCAGTGCTAACATGTACTAATTTATGTATCCCTTTCGTAAAAGGAAAATTGGATTTAGGAATATGGCAAGAAGTATATTTATGGGAGCATAGAATTGCAAGTCACTCAAGAGAACTTACAACAATATTATTTTTTTAAATTAAAAGGTTTTAGTTTCTTTTTTACTAAAATATTTTTTAGGTTACAATGTTCTGGTAAACCATCTTTAAATGGTTGGCTTGCTTCACCTTGGATTAGCGGATATAGATAATCATAGCATTTTTTTGTAATATACATACTATTTGAACTAATATAGCTCTTAGGTAATTTCTTCTCTATATTAGCTATTTTACTCAAGGCTACTGAATCAATTGTCCATTTATATGGACGAGTATTTTTTCTTATTATCACCGGCATAATAGCATTATGATTATTTTCTGCTAATTTAACTGCTTCTAGTCCTAATGAATATGCCTGCTCTAGGTCTACTTTTGAAGCAATGTGACGCGCAGATCGTTGTAAGTAATCAGCAATAGCATAGTGGCATTTATACCCTTGTTCTTTCATAATAATATTTGATAATTTTGGAGCTACTCCTCCTAGTTGAGAATGACCAAATGCATCTTTTAATCCAGACTCAGATAAAAATTTTCCTTTACTGTCCTTTATTCCTTCAGATGCAACAACTGTACAAAAACCATACTTTTTGATCGATGTATCTATTTGTTTTAAAAACATTTTTTTATTAAAAGCTACTTCTGGAAATAAAATGGTATGAGGAGCATCTTGAGGGTTCTTTTTTGCTAGAGCGCTTGAGGCGGCTATCCATCCAGCATGTCTTCCCATTACTTCCAATATGAATACTTTAGTCGAAGAAGAAGACATTGATTTAACATCGAGGCCTGCTTCTGATATGGATGTAGCAATATATTTTGCTACTGAACCGAAACCAGGGCATGTATCAGTATATGGGAGATCATTATCAATTGTTTTTGGGATCCCTATACATTTAATATCAAGTCCTCGTTCAATACAGAGTTTGGATAGTTTGTCTGCAGTATCTTGAGAATCACCGCCTCCATTATAAAAGAAATATCCGATATTATGAGCTTGAAATACTTCCAAAATTCTATCATATTCAGCTGTATTTTCTTGATAGCTTTTTAATTTATATCGGCATGAACCAAAGGCTCCCCCTGGAGTATGTTTTAGTTGACGGATAGATTTTATTGTTTCTTTAGAGGTGTCTATTAACTCCTCATACAGGGCTCCATTTATTCCATTTAATCCCGCATATAGCTTACCTATTCTAATGGCTTCTATAACTCCTGCTGCTGTTGCATTTATAACGGCAGTAACTCCCCCAGATTGAGCATAAAATGCATTTTTTTTAGCCATAAGATTTAATACCTAATAAGTCTAACCTAGATGTTATATTTTAACTGACAAAGAATCTTTATACAAATAGTTGATAGAAATTAGAATAAATTTTGATATAGAATACACATATGGAAAATATTACAAAGACACTTGTGCATGTTGCATTTAGCGGAGCATCTGGCGCCCAATACGGGGTAAGGCTTGTGGAATGTTTATTAGCAAGTAATGCCAAGGTATGCTTATATCTTACTAAGGTAGCAAAGTTAGTTTTATCTTTGGAGATGGGAATTAACTTCAATACAAAAGATATGATCTATGATTATTTCAAATATGATGGAAATGAGGATAATTTTAAAATTTACCAAGAAAGTGATTGGACAGCACCAGTTGCTAGCGGAACAGGTATTAATGGAGTTTTAGTAGTGTGTCCTTGTAGCATGGGAATGCTCTCAGCCATTTCTATTGGCGCTAGTAATAATTTAATTGAAAGAGCTTGTGATGTAGCGATTAAAGAAAAAAAGAAGTTGATATTAGTTCCAAGAGAAACTCCACTTTCGACAATACATCTTGAAAATATGTTGAAATTGTCAAAAATGGGAGTATGTATTTTACCTGCTAACCCAGGGTTTTATCAAAAACCTGCTTCTGTGAATGAATTAATAGATTTTATTGTGGCAAGAATTCTTGATCAAATTGGTATAAAGCATTCATTAATAAAATCTTGGGGAAGATAAGAGCGCTGTACAATTATTATGTAGCTATTATAATCGTTCGCTTAGAATTATTGCTAAAATTTAAAATTATAGTAAATACCCCAAGGCAAAATTTTGATATCTTGCCTTGAGATATATTAGTTTGTTTCTCCATAGTGTACAATAAATACATCTAGGTTAGTGCCATGTACAATACTACTAGCACAAGATCCTAATAATCTGCGTAATCCGCTTCTACCATGGCTACCAATTAGTATTAGATCTACAGAGTTTTCTTTGGCAAACTCTAAAATTATATCTATTACAGAGCCTATTTTAACGTAGGTATCCTCAGCTGGTATATTAAACTGTTTTCCAATTTTGTTTACTTCATCTGTTGCTTGATTAACTAGCTCATTTTCAATTCTAATCACAGAACCATCAGCATAGCCATACACAGGTATTTGACTAACAACATGAAGTAATGAGATTTTTGCTTCAAACAACCAACCAAGTTGAGAGCCTTTTTTCAGCAATTTATCAGTTATATTGCTCAAGTCAGTAGCAATTAATATGTGTTTGTAAGACATGATTTTCTCCTTAATTTCTTCTTCAAAAATTTTTCCCCACTGTTTAAGATAACTATTATCTTTATTAACATAACCATTTAAGCTTTTCTAACTTCAATGGTTTTAGATTTTTCTGCACTTTCTTTTTTCTTATGTATTTCAACCCAAAGCATGCCTTTTCTAAAAGAAGCAGTTGCTTGTTTTATATCAACTGATTCTGGCAAGATAATGCTACGAGTATAATTTCCATAATTAATTTCACGCATCATATAGTTTTTATCTTTATTTTGTTCAGATACAGTCTTTTCTCCTTTTATAGTTAATATGCCATCACTAATAGATACTTCGATATTTTTTTCATCCATACCAGGCAATTCAGCTTCTATTTTAAATTTATTTTTTTCATCGATAATATCTAGAGCAGGAGTCAGGTTAAGGTTTTCAAAATGTTTTGATGGAAAGTTAAAAGGCTCAAACCAATCGCTGAAATTTGCTATAGCTTTATCTAATTCATATTGAATAGAAGCAAAAGGATTGTCTTTTTTTTGAGTTGAGACCGGCATGGATTTTTTTGATCTTAATGTAAACATTCCCATAACCTCCATTCAAATTTTAACTCTACATAATGAATTTATAATATTTAGTTGATTTAATCTTTGATTAAAGTCAAGGAAAAATAAAAATTTTAGTGGCACACTGATCTGCTAATAAAGATTTTTTTATTATATATTATTTTTGCAAGGAAAGCCTTCTGTGCAATGTTCGCAAACATGATTAATAATCTGTTCTATATCATGAATATACACGGTCTCTTTATTTATATCAATATTACATTGTTTATGAAATTTTGCTAATGCCCTGGAAAATGTCTCTGGTTGCATTCCTAAGCGAGCGGCTAACAAGGTTTTATTATAGGGTAGTTCTACAGTTGTATTGCCTTCATTTATAGAGCATAGTCTTAAGATAAAACAACCAATTTTTTGTACTGCATTTTGTAAATTTAAATGTTCTATCTCCATATTTAGATTATGTTGTTTCTCTAGAATGGTTTGCAAGAAATTGACAGAGAATTTGTGATTGTTATTAATACATTCTTTAATAATATATAATGGTATAATAAGTGCTTCAACATTAGTAATGGCATTTGAACTATAGCAGTTATTGTTTAGTGGTTTTTGAAAAATAAACTGTTCGCCATGAAAATTATTTTTGGTTAGTATATCAATAATAGATTCTTCTCCGTCTTCACATATGTTGAAAAATTTAACCCATCCATTAATTACGTATAGGAAATTATTAATAATTAATGTATTATTTAGAATAATATTTCCTTTTTTGTAAAATTTTTTAGTAGAGGATTTAACAATTCTATCTATATTCTCAGGATTTAGCTTTGAGAATAATTCAATATTTTGTAGGAGTTTTTGAGATATCATTATTTTAGCCGTTATGATATAGAAATAATTTTTTTCCAACTAAATATAAACTCGGTTCACATAATATTTTCCTTAGTGAAAT
>JABSQI010000189.1 GCA_013215905.1 Legionellales bacterium
CATCTCAT
Source organism: Legionellales bacterium (assembly GCA_013215905.1). Next base: position 9 of record JABSQI010000189.1, read on the forward strand.
GTTGTTAATAAAAAACTCGATAAATCAGGGATGCCAGCTTCTTTATCAAAAGATATAATTAGCATTTTAAATAATAACTATAACTATCAAGGCTTGATAGTGTCAGATGATTTGCAAATGAAAGCAATTTCAAATAATTTTGACTTAAAAGAAACTTTGAAGTTAGCAATACTCTCAGGTAATGATATATTAATATTTGGTAATCAAATAGAATATGAGCCAACTATTGCTAAAAAGGTTATTAAAATAGTAAAAAATTTAGTAGAAAAAAATGTTATTCCCGAAGAGAGAATAGTAAAATCTTATAATAAAATAGTAAAGCTTAAGAAATGGATAAGCTAAAGTCACTTATCTACTAGAACTATTGTTTGAATATATATTATTTATATATCTTGCTAATGGTATTGAAGAAGGGATACTAAAACTGATTATAAACCATTGTAGTTGAGACAAATACAAGGGGAATTGGCTAAAATGTTCAATATTAAACATCTTTTTAATAAGATATATACTAGTAAAACATATGATTGTACTTAGGATTTTATCCCTAGAGCGCAAATTATCCATTCTTGCCCTTAGCAACTTATTTGATATGATAAATCCCAATATTGCATAATAAGCCATCCAAACATGAGCAGCTAATATATATACAAATTTAATATATAAGATCCCACAATTAGCTATAAACATTATTACAAAAAATAGTAGATGAAAATAATGAGTTTTTATAAATTCATATATTAGCATTAGAGAAACTGCAAAAAAAATCCCTCCCAAAATGTCATAATAATTATGGTATCCGGCATGTACTAGGCTTATCCCAATGCCTGCTAATAAAATACATACTATAATTCTATAATATTTGTTTTTAAATTGATGAGCGCTATATCCATATAAAATAGTTGAAGTTAACATATGTCCACTAGGAAAAGCGAAACCTTCTATGCCCAAAATAGGAGATAAAGGAATTTTGAAAAAGCACTTTAATGCTGCTGTGTATATCATACCAACTAATACTAGACATATAATATGGTAAAATTTATTTTTATGGATCCAAATATATCCTATTACCATTAATGGAATTATTACCAACTCGCTGGAAAATTTTAAAAAAAAACAGTTAAAGTATTTGAGTTAATATTCATATCCTTGAAAATGTTGTCAATTCACATAATATTTTAACAAACATCGGCTGTCATTCAAATAGATATAGACTGGATTGGACATGAATTTCTAGATAATTGATTAATAAATAACAGAATAATTGTTTTGTTATTGTAGATTATATATAATCTCTGTCCAATTTAAAGGAACATATTATGAGTTTAATAAAATATAATAAAAAAATTATTATTAATATTTTTTTATTAGTTACCTGCATTAACACATACGCTGGAGTATTAAACGATGATAATGCTGCTATAAATTTTATAGTTACTGAATTGGATGTTAAATCTTTTTCAAGAAAAGATTTAACTAAAGTTAAAAAACATATTAAATATAGTAATATAACAACTCATGTTTGTAATTTATTATATCAACATATATCTTCTAATAATTATAAACATAATGCTAATTATTATAACTATCGCTGCAAAAAACTTGGTGGCGAGAATCATCTGATTCAGCAAATAGCACTTACATGGGCATATATGCAATACTTTGATAATAAAAAGAACTCTAAAAAAAGTCCAATGATTACAAAATTCGATGTGCAAGAAGTATTGAAAAGGTTGCTTGAAAAACTTATTAGAGATTTACATAAAAACCTTGAAAACCGTATAAATAAAGTCAATGACTTAAATAACGATAGTGACGAGCAAACCTTATTCGAATTAAATAAAAATGATAAGAAAACAATTGCTAGAAATAAAAAAAATCTTTTTAGATGTGTCAGAGAAAAATGTACAATCTCAGAAATAGCAGATATTTGCAACCATATATTGAGCGCAGAAAATTTATCTTCTACTGAGCTAGAAGATATCTTTGCTAAAGGTCAAATATTATCTGTTAAATATGATAATAACGGAGCTTATCATACAATAAGTCAAATAGCATTCAATATAGGTATTTTTGCCAATCCATGGTGCCTGCAAACTAAAAAACATAAAACTGCTATGCATATAGCTGCCCAATTGAATAAGGTTATTCTAGGCATGATTATCGAAAAATCCAAACAACACAATGATAAATTTAGTGTAGATTTAGAAACTGAAAAAGGGGTAACCCCTTGTTTATTGGGTGTTCGGCAAAGACATGTCGAGAGTATTAAATGTTTATTAGATAAAGGAGCAAATATTCACAAACCATATGTAAAAAGTGGATATAGCACAACATATACACCATATACATTGGCAAGTAAACTTTTTAAAAGAGATACATATGCTTTGGAATTATTACAATTTAATAATATGAATGTGAAGGTAAAAATAACATTTAAAAAATTACTTAAAGTGATGACTTCTTTAAATAATAAATTTCAAAGCTCACAAACAACAAAACTATTAAATACCTTAAATAAAGGAATTCCAACATCCGTTTTTGTAACTCCTAAAGAAACATTTGCTATATTGAAAATTGAAGAAATTTTAACAAGATTTTTAAAAATGAAACCTCAACAAAAAAAATTATTTGCTGAAGAAATAACAGAAATACAAGAAATTTTACTTAATATACAAGAATTATCAAATAACCCTGGCATGTCTAATAATAGATTCTATTTAAATTAATAAATTAAATATATATTTGAATTAATCCGATATTTTATTTGTAAGAATTATTTTAACCGCTTGTAGTTTTTATTAACAACCCCTCTTAGAATGTTTTATTATTTGCTGGTTTATTTGTTATCTTTTTGGGTTTATCTTGAATTCGCAAGACAAAAAAACAGCATTACAAATTAACAAGATAATTTTTATATATTATATCTTTATTTTATATTCTAATATTTAAAATTATTAAATAAATGTATAGTAGCTGTATTTACTGGATATTCTGTTTTTTTCGTGTAATTTATTTCTAATATACCAGATTTAAATTTTTAATAATGATAAAAGCAAGTTATTTTTTATTTAATAAATAAAATTTTTCTCTTGTATTTTTTTTATAGTTATTTATACTTTTCCAAAATAAAAACAATATCTTAATTAAAAATAAGGAATAAAAAATGAAAAAATTTATCGTAGGAGCTCTTCTATTTATTGGTTTGGTTAGTCAATCTCAAGCAAGTATAAAAATTAATGATCTAACTCCTAAAAATGAACGCTTACAGTTTGAACCAATAACTGTTTGGGGTGGAGAAATGAATGATATTAGTATTGAAACAACAGGTAATAAATTAATTAAAATTTCTCTTGAACCTACGGAACCTAAAGATTTAAAAGTTTTAACATGTGTGGCTAACACTTGGTATAAAACTGAAATGGAAAATGTCATAAGAAAAACTGATAAAGGTTTTGAAATAACATTGCTTGCAGAAAAGTCTGATAAACAAGGAATTACTATCGAAAAAACTGAAATGGGAAGTCAAACATCTTTTAATGTATTTGTAGAAGTAAATGAAATCCCTAATTCTCTTGTTATGGTAAATAAACTACTAAAAAATATATCTTTAACAATGGGTAATTAAATTAAACTAAATTAATATAAATAAATATTGCTCTGGAATTAGATAATAACTCTTTCTTGAGCAATATTTTTTTGTTCCTATGGAGCTTTTATTCAAACAAACGATATAAAATTTGACAAGGTTGCTTATCTTCATTATAGTATAAGCATGTTTATTCAAATCATAATTACTAGTTATATTCAAATTACTACTACGACCACCTAGTTGGTGGTTAATCTTTTTTTATTCAAATACCTTATATTCTTTTACATTTTACTTATCTACTTATATGAGGATTAGATATGCACATTAAAAATAAATATATAAAATTATTGCCAATGCTCTTAATGCTAACAATAATTAGTGGAACATTATTGGGTAATATATTACCTGTAAAAGTATTAAATATTTTTTATACTATTAGTCTAATTATTAAAGAAATTTTGCTATTTTTTCTTCCGTTTATTATTTTTTCTCTAATATT
>JABSQI010000019.1 GCA_013215905.1 Legionellales bacterium
GAATTAGCACTAAACGTTTCTTCATCTTGTACAGCATATACTAAAGGAGTTGCTACAGAAAGCCATAGAGCTTCACCAAGCTCACCTAATGTTCTTGTTGATGCAATAGGTGATTTCATGATTTGCATTTGCTGTTGAGATCCTAAAAGCGGAATAAACAGAATTAATTCTTTGTATGTTCTGTCTACTTGATAACGCATCACATTTTTTAAACGTTTAACAGTGTCATTATCATCATCATCTCCTCTAAACATACCTGCAAGAATTTCATTTAAAGCTAAAGTAAGCATTATAATACCTATTTCTGCCATAGTTCTATGAGCACCTTTTAGTTTATTCTTTAGTCTTTGTTCTATTTGCAATGTAGATTTTTCAGAATTGTCTTTACTATTTTCAATATGGAATTCTCTAAGCTCATCTAAAAATTCAGATTGATAATTACTAAAATCCATTTGAACTTTAGCCATTTTTCTAACAGAGAAAGCTAAAAATTTCCAAAAGCTTCTATATCTACCTTCCATCCAACCTAGATTTTCATCAAAGTATTCTCTTCTAAATCTAGCTTTCATAGCTGGAGCAACCCATTTGTGAAACTGTGCAGCAAGTCTACCTAAAGCATGAGCTTGAATAATCATTCTATCATCTGCAGCATAGTTACCATGAATCTCTTTGTTAACTTCTCTTATTTTATTTCTAAGCTTATATCTAAATTGATCGTTGTAAGATTCTTCTGCTATAATAACAGGTTCTTGTGGAGTAGATCCTCCTTTTAAATAAACAACTGTATCAAAACCTTCTTTTAAAGTTAATTTCCCATTAGAAGGATCAAACTGAAAAGCATCATATAAAGATATAATTTCATTTGTATCTTTATTTTTAACCATAGTATCCATTACCATAGCCATACCAACTTTAGTTTGTACATTGTATTCTGCAGCATCCTGCATAACATAACCAAACTCTATAGCTTTTGCATAGTAAGATTTTTCAATTACATCACTTTGTTTTTCTAACTCTCGAAGATCTGATTTATCATCCATCATTCTAAAGAAATCTACAAAAGCTTCGTACTTATTTATAGGTAAGTTAGGATCATAATTTGACTTACCTTTTAAGTTTACAGAACCTAATCTTTTAAACGCATCAGGAATAGCTTTTTTATTAAACTCTAACTCTGCGCGTTTATAAGAATCAAAAGAATAAAATCTTTGACCTATAGCTTCAATACTATTGTTTATTCTACCTAAAACATAGTTATTAAAGTTACCAAAAGGGTTAAATGCTACATATGATAATGAAGAATAGTTTATTAAACCATCACTAAGTTTTTCAAACATACCTCTTGTAGTTTGATCATTATCATAAAAGACCATGTTCATCCATCTTTTAGCTCTTCGTACTGTATTTTTTTCTGCACCACTTTTGGTTCCTTTTGGTACAAATTTACCGTTAGCATAAGAACCTAATTTATCTCGCCAATTACCTGGTTGATATTCTCTGTTTTCTATTACTTTAATAAAAGCATTAAAAGTATCTTCAACTCCAGACATTACTTCATAGTGCTCTGCCATACCACTAAACTTTAATAAAGCAGATCCCATATCTCTATTAAGCTCTGAAGCTGCAGGCATATTTTCTAAACTTTTTCTTTTACTTCTCAAAGCATTTAGCTTCTTTTTATAAGAAGGAAAGTTCTTTTTAGTTCTTTTATACTCTGCTTGCAAAGCTTCAATTTCTTCATTGACTTTTTTAAGTTGAGCATCATATCTAGTCTTACCTACAAAATATACAGGTAATGTATCAATAAGGTTACCTTCTTCATCTGTAACAATAGCTTTATTGTTTACATCATTTCCAGAAAGATTTTCTATACTTCTAGTTGCTTTTGCCCAAAGTTTAGCTACTATATTTGGTTTATCTTTAACAGCATCAAACATTTTAGACTTTATAATTGGTACTTTACCAACCATATTTGCTTTATGACCTTGAGATAATTTTTCTAATAAGTCGTTTTCATAAACATCAACAAACATTTCATAAAACTCCTTTTGTGCTTGTTCTAAAGCATTTGTAGGATTCATGATCTTGTTGTATTTTTCACTAGTCAGTAAATTACCATTAGGAGAATTATTTATTCTTTCATTAGCTACACGATACTTTTGTTTTACTGCATAAAAAATAGATCCTTTTTCTATTTGTCCTGTGTAATTACCTCCAATTCTTACAGCTCTTGTGTATTCAACTTCATCATAATATTTATATCTAAAGTTATCATAAGCTCTTTTAGAAACATCAGTTCGTTTAGTCCAAAATATACTGTCTCCTACAATTTGATAATCTTCAAACTTAGCTCTTTCTTTTATAAATTCATCTGTATATCTATGATATCTACCAGCTATTACAGTATTATTAATACCAACTTGCTCAGCTCTCCAAAATGCACTATGCTTTCTTTTTGCTTCTGCTAAATCAATATTAAATTGTATATCTTCTTCACTTGCTTCAGAAACATCAAATATATTTTTATAAGTAAGTCTGTTACCTACTTCATCATATAAAGCTTCGCGTAATTCATAAAGAACACTAAAATAAGCTTTACCTAACTTTTTAATATACCTTCCATTAAATTCACCTTCTTCATTAATTTGAAGCATAAAATCAAACAGTCTTTGAGGATCTACTCCTGGAGCAAGCTTTTGTAGTTTAGCTGCTGCTGCTTTAATTTTATTATTTCTTGTTAATATCTTATCAAACATCTCTTGCTTTTTAGCTTTATAGATTTTATCCATTACAGCTAATAAAGTATCTTCAGATGTAGCCATATCATTAAACTGAAGCTCCCAAAAAGGAATGTCTTTAGCATGATTAACTAAATCATTTAAAACATCATCAGTTAAATCATCTCTACTAGATGTTTCTTTTGTTACTGCTTTTACATGATTTTCAATACCTTCATTAACTAGTTCACTAGTTTCATTTAATTGTATTTGAATTTGTCCTATTAAAGCTACTTGAGTTTGATTTATGATATCAGAAGATTTTACAGAATGCAAACCTTCAAAGGTTTTAATAAATCTGTTGTAATTATTAGCATATGCAATATACTCAGGTTTGTTAAAGTTAAGAGGATTAGCCATGTAATCACCAAAAGCTTTTATCTCACTTAAAGCGTCTCTTAAAAATTGAGTGTAAAGCTTTAAACGTTCTGAACCTTCTTCTAGCAAACTTAAATTTATTGCAATAATAGAGTTCTGGATATTTTCTAAAGTTTGCTCTTTAGTTCTATCCATAAAAACTTTACTTTTAATGTTTTCAATAGCATCTCTTTTAGATATTAAAGCTTTTTTATAAACTATAAGAGCTGATTGAATTACATCTAATTGCGACTCAGAGTCTAAAAAATCATCAACATCAGACTCTATTTTACCTTCAGGATTAAGTAAAGTTTCTTCATCAACTTCTACATCTTCCATTGGATCAGTAAGTCTGGTTTTTGTATTAGCTTTTGGCAGCAAATAATCTACATAGATTTGTTGATCTTGAGGTGAATGTTGTATAAAACCTTCTGTTGCTATAGTACCTGTAAATTTTTGATTTACACCTGTACCTTCAACACCTACTTTAATATGAAATGTAACTGCGCCAGATTCTGACATGTCTACAGGATACCCCATATTATGAAGCATTCTTCTGTACATGTTTACTTGCAAACCTTGCTGACCTTTAATTGTAAGTTTATCAACATTCATTCTTCTTAACTCACTAGTAGCACTTAGCTCTAAAGGCTTTTTAGAATAAAAGTCAGACTCTACACTATTTTTACTTACTTTTAAATCGACAATTTTCATTGTCCCATCAGGTTTAACTAAAAGTAAATCAATAGCACCTGCAGTTTTTGTTACTTTATCATATACAATTACTTGAGGTATAGCTATACTACCATCAGCTTGCATAGCTTTTAAATTTTCATTTATTGTAGTATATGCTATATCAAAATCATGACCTTTTAAAATAGTCATTTTAGATTTTAATTCATCTGCTGATTTATTAGATGCTAAACCTTCAAGTATGCTGTCAAAATCATTTCCAATATCTAAATTGAATGCTTTATTTTTTAAATCTTCAGCACCCATCTTACCTTTAAATCTTTCAGTAGTAGATTTATATTGTTCTCCTTTATTATTTAAATCGTAATAAGTGTGATTTTTTTCATTTAGTATTACTAATGGTCCAGAATTACCTGCTGATAAAGTGTCTACAGTTTTACTATCATCTGATAAAAAAGCTTGACTGAATAAAGTACCTATTGCTGTTTCTTGCTCAGATGTTTGCGCTTTGTTTTGCAAATAAGCTAAGACTTGTAGTTTTTCAGGAGTCAAGGAATACTTTACTTTTCCACCTGAAACAATATTTAAATCAATCTTAATGTAAGGAGAGCTCAATAATTTACCTATATCAGATAAACTAGAGTTTACTTTAAGATCTTTTATAGACAAATTTTTACCTGTAATTGCTTTGTGTAAATCTTTAACTATAGATATCATCCATTTCATAAACTTACGTATTCCTTTTAGAAAGGAGTTTGTAGGTTTTTCTTCATATTTTTTTAAAAAGTATTTGCTTAAAGCTTGAGTTAAAAATTCTAAATCTCTGTATTCAGAATCAAACCCTTTATCATCAGTATAGTTTTCGTTTATAGATTGTTCTAATGCAGGATATGTTTTACGAGCTTCATTTAACAAATTATCATATAAAGCTTTATTATCTAACTTTAAACCATCTACAAAAGGGTGAAGTGCTTCTTCTACAGCAACAACATCTGAAAACCTACCTTCAATTAAAACAGCTTGTTTATTAACAGGATCATAATAAGAACGCATAGAATTAAAATCTACGTTTGCTTTTTGATCTGCTGGTAAACTGTTATAATGTTTCTTAGCTTCTGCTTGACTAACTACACGAATAGAAAGATCTGGAAAAAGTCTATTTAAATGATTAATTAAATGAGGGGTTTTAGGTTTATTAAAACCCCTACTAGATGCTTTTGTATTCTTATCAGAAAGCTTTGTGTAATCTAAATCTATTTTGTAAGTACCTCTATACTTAGATAGTTTTATTGCTGACTTAGGTATATTATTTACTTCTAAAAATAAATAAGCTTTTTTTAAGTTTTCTAATGCAATTTCATTACTAGCTTTAGAAACACTATTTACATTGTTTACTAAAAACAAATCATTAACTCTAGTGACTAAATTATTAGCCACTAGGTTATCTAATACTTTTTCAGCAAATATACTTCGCTTAACAAGCGAGCCCATTTTTTTATTTTTTAAGTATTGCTTTGCTTCTTTTACTGTAGGATACTCATCTGTTTTATTTACCTTTTGCCAGATTGAAATTATAGCATCTACTTTTAAATCTACTTTAAACTCTTTAAGTAAATCTTTATATTCAGTTAAATTTTTATTGTAACAAACCATATTATTTTAAATAACATTTTTTTAAACGGTTTAAAAAATCATTTGCACTTTCATATACTTCATCAAGATTCATGCTATCATAATATTCTAATAAACTTTCAGCATTAAAAGCTTGTATACCTTGCGTTTCACCTTCATTATCAACATACGTAAAAAACATTTTGTCATCTTCAGTTACATTTTCATCCCACCACTTTTCAAATGATTCTTTAGCATCAGCAAAATCTTCTACATTACTAGTATTAGTTTTATCAGTTTCATTATTTTTAAATAGCTTATCAAAACTAACTGCAACACCAACCTCTTCTATATCAAAATCTTGTTCTGTTTCTTCATCATTTAACTCTATTGCGCTATCATTTTTAGTATTTTTAACATCAGCAATGTTTTCACCATCTACTTTTATTTCTTTTTCATTAGCAACTACATTACTACTATTTTTAATTTTAACACCAGTAGTTTCAACATCAAAATCAAGATTATTAAATTCATCAGTTTCATCATATTCATTTGTTTCTTCAGCATGTTCTTTAACATATTCTGTTATAGCACTTATAGGAGGTCTTTCTCCAAATAAGAAACCAATACCTGATTGAGCAAATGATCCTACTAATTCTACTTCTTCGTACTCTGCATAGTTACCTATAGGTATTAATACTTCAGAATTTAATAAATAATCTTGAGATTTTGCATTTGAACCTTGAACAAATTTTAATTTATAATAAGTAAATTTACCACCACTTCTACTTTTTTCTTTCATCCTTATAACATAAGGAAACTTAAAGTTCATATTTTCATCACCAACAGGAACAAAATTTCTAGCTAATCTCTTATGCCTTTTTAAACGCTTTCTAAAACCTTCAGATTTTTTATTTTCAATCTTTTTTAATTTTCTGTAAACATAAGGCTTTGTTTGATCTGAAAGAGCTACGCTAGAATCTAAATTAACAATAAGCTTAAATGCATCCTTGTTAGTTTTATCAACATATATAGGTTCATATTTACCACTTCTTTCATCTTTAATATTTACATCTAATTCATAAACATCAGTAGGATCTAAATCATAATTGATAACTTCTTTTAATCTTCTTCTTGCATATTCGTATTGATTTAAACTTTTTTCTTTTAAAACTTCAACTAAAGAATGTGGTAACAATTTTGCAGGCATTATTACTTTTAAACCTTCTTGACTTTGTGCGTTTTCTATAGCTTCTTCTAGTTTATCTAATCCTTTATCAAAAGCTTTTATAAATTGCTCTAAAGTGTTAAAAGTATTATTTTCAGAATCTTTAAAAAATACAATGCCTAAAGTATTATCTAAATCTTCAACTCTTTTATAACCTGATTTACCAGAACCTAAATCACTAGGATAAACATATATATCATTTTCATTTTCTTCAGCTAGTTTTTTAATGTTACCTTCGTTTAATGTTCTAGCAAGTTTTAATTCTTTAATGTAAGGATTATAAACACTTGGCTTTACTGTTTTTGCAAGTGTAGCTCTAGAAGAAGAACCTAAATAGTTTTTATAAAAATCTTCTATTAATTCTTCAAAGCTTAAACCAAAAATCTCATTAAATTTACTTGCTGTAGAACCTGTAGGATCTTCAAAAGCATCTTGAACATAATCTAATTTATCAAATGCAGATGTTAATGTTATAGGTGCAATTGCTTCAATTAATGATTTATAACCATACTGAAGACCATCTTTTGCCATTACATAATGTAATATTTTAATTGCATCATGTCTAGTTTCAGGATTCATATACAAGTCTAAAAAGCCATTTTGAATGTCTATTTTTAAACTATCATTATACTTCATAAATGTATTAGCACCTATAAAACTCATACCTGTTTTATTCTTAGGATTGCTAGATTCTTCAGCTATAATAAAATTATTTAGGAAATAATTAGTATCCTCATATCGAATTCTTAATCTGTTTATTATATCTGTTATTTTATCACCTTCTTCAAACTGAGGGTACAACATTGTATTTGCAGATGATAATGCTGAAAACTGTAATAAATTTTCTTTCTTAGATAAACTATGCAAATAAGATCTTAAGGTTAAATACGAAATTAAATCTCTACCTATTTTTTCTTTTTCATTTTCTTTATACAATTTTTTAGAACGTACAATATCAGAATTTTCAACAATTCTATCTACAATGTCAATAAATTCTTGTTTTGCTGTTAATGCTACTTTAGGTAAAAGTACGTTTGCAAATTGTTCAAATCTTTCTACATAACCTCCTTGAATAGTATTTGAACTAAATACTTTTCTAGCATCAAACATTAATACACCTGCTGATAAAGCTTTTTGTACATCTTCTTCAGATTGAATCAATCCTATTTTTTTAAGTGCTTCTTTTTTATTACTTATTGAACTTATACCTTGACCTAATCCAGCACTTAAATTAACAAGCTCTTTCATATAACTAGTCTCTTCACCTAGTCTATCAACTACTAAAAACTGTTCTAGTATATTATAAAGTAATACTAATTGATCAGCAGCTTTATCAGTAGTTTTTAATTCTTCAGCTTCTTCAATAAAATCATTTAAAAAGCTTATGTTTTCAACAGATTTTTCTTTTATAGCTTTTATTAAATTAGCGTCTGTTAAACTTACACGCTTAGATATATCACTTTTTTCAGCATATTTGTTAGGTGCTAATTGTATAATTGCTGCTTCTAATTCAGGTAATATATCTTTTATGTAAGTACCTACACCTGTTTTAATATTACCATTTTCTTTTTGAAAATAAACATTTTGAATTAAAGGATTATTTAAAAATAAAATTGAAGTTCTTAAAGGTACACCAAGTTTAGTCAAATTAGCAGCTAAGCTTAAAGCGTTAATGTTCAAACCTAATTTAGCTAATAGTCTTTCTTTAGCGTTATCCGTTGCTGCTGTAATTAAACCTGATAAAACATATTGAGTTCTGTAACCAAATTTTTCATTAGAACCTTGTGGTAAAATTTCATGAGTTGTATTAAACTTATAATACTCATTAGAATTAAACTCAATAGTCGGTAATATATTTGTACCTTTTACAAAGTGTCTGTGTATTTCAACATTATGTTCACCTAGTAAATTTAAATATACATTAGGTAATACTACTGCACCAATAGATCGAGCACCAGTTTTATTATTTTTATACATCCTTGTTTTCCACAACAAGTTATCTACACTTGCACCTTCTTCTTTTGTTTTTTCTAAAAGTTCTGGTACTTCTGCTTTTAAGAAATCTACTACATCAAATAGTGCATCTAAATCTGCAGGTTGATAAGATATAGGAGTAGTTCTTTCTTGTTCTGTATTTCCCTTCTTTATATAAGGAATTCCTGTATTTTCTTCAGTAATGCTGTAATACTGATCATCAATTTGAATTGATCTACTATCTGCAGCTTTAGGATTTATCTTTTTTAAGAATAAAGGTTTACTTTGAGTAACATGGTTATTACCCATTAAAGCATATTTATAATCTAAGATGTCATTGTTAACTGCACCTGTATAAGGTTCATGACCAAATCTTTTTATATAATCTTCATACTCCTGCATTCTTAAAGGCATTCCTAATGTTTGTAATGCTTTAATTGACGCGTCAGAAAGATTATTCATTTCTTTTAACTGCTTAATATCATCATCAGTAAGTTCTCTTTTTACAGGTCTTTTCTTTTTAAGCGCTTCATTATATATAGAACCACTTTTCTTAACATTAGTGTTAACATACCTAATATAATGATCATAACGTTCAGTTACTGTTTTTGCTTTACCATACTCTTCAAATGTTTTACCGTTATAGAAAAATTCTTTAAACTGCATAAACACTTTATCAATATCAAAATCCGCTCCTGATATCTCTACAATTTCTCTTGCAAACACACCTGAAGAACCATATGCTGTAGGCATAAAGTCAACTATTCTTACATTGTATGTAGAGTGATTATCTTGAGATGGAATACGTACAGCAAAAGCTTTGTTAATAGCTTCTGGAATATTTTTATTTTTAAGCTTAACGTGTTCTAACACATCTCTATGGTGAGCAGGTAATATTAACTCACCATACGTTTGATTTGTAGGATTACCTTCTGAATCATACTCTGTAAGATTATGTCTTAGTCTATCTACTATAATAACACCTTGACCATTAGATTGCTCAACTAAAGTTTTTAAAGTGCTAAGATTATTATCTGATCCTGGGTTTTGACCATCGTCAATATTTAATACAATACTATCATTTGAGTAATTTTCAAAAAATTGATCTTCTCTAATTACTTCATGTTTACCAGGCATTCCATTAGCATCAACAGAATATACTTTTCTGTATATACGAGCACCGTGATCTGAAACTAAAGAAATAGTAGCTCCAGGAATTTTTTCATTAAATACTGTTTTGCTAAAATAACTCATAAACAAGTTCAAAAACTTATCATAAGTTAGTGGGTTATTTAGATTGTACTTAGGATTACCGTTATCATCTGTATCAAACAACTCCATTAAATGAGTAGCAGATCCTGTTGAACCAATACTTGCTTGAGCATATTTTAAATAAGAATATAAATCAGCAGATATTTCATTTGACTTTAAACTTTTATTTAATTCGTCAATTGCAAAATCTATATCAAAATTAAAAATAAGATTACGTTTATTAATGTAGCTTAGTTCACCTCTATGTTTAGTAGCTTTATGATAAGCTTTTCTAATTTGTCCTATTGAAACTTTATTGCCATTTAACACAACCATTGTATCATCACTTTGCTCAGATGTAACTAAAGCTTTAATCTGAGTAGGATCTGTGATTTTTAGTTTATTAGATGGGTTTAAAACCTGTAATCCTAAAAAGTTAAGATCTAATAAAGTTTCTTGATCTTTTGTTAATTTAGTTTCAGAACCTGTAACAGTGTGAATACTTGTTACATTTCTTTTCATCATTTTAATAGCTGACGTTGGTGCAGATACAGCAATTGTATCATTGGCTTTTTCATAAGCTTCCATGTTTATCCTCATGTTATGAAGTAAAACACGGTTAGGTTTAGGTATAGTCCATTCACCATTTTCATCTTTAAGAGATGTGTATTGAGGTAACAATGCAAAAGCTGACATCTTTACAAAAGTTTCTCCATCAGCATAAACATACTTTTTAGAGTTTATCATTTCACCACTTGCAACAAACATGTCAAACTCTTTAGGTGTTAATTCTTCACCTCTTTCAACCTTATCTATAAGTTCTGCAAATTTATCTGTTAATTTACCAAACCCAAATGTGAAATGTCTAAAGGCTTTTGTAGTCATCCATAACTGAGCATCTGCAACTTCTGTTGTATTATTAGAGTGTGTTGCTGGTGCTGTAGGATCTGTAGTAGCAAACAACGATGCTTTTTGCGCTGGTTTATAAATACCATGCTTAGGTGATGCTATAGTACTTGCTGCAGAATAATAAGAAGCTGATTGAGCTTTTGCTCTTTTAATTTCATCTACTGCATCTTTTAGTGTTCGAGCACTGTCACCTAATAAAACCTCATTCATTGACATTGTATTCACATAGTCATTAAGGAATATTTGCATTAAGTTATAGTCTAACTCATCACTTACTAAATTTAAAAGCTTTGCTGTTTCTGCAGTTTTAGCAGCGCTACTATATTCTTTTAATCCATTTAAAAAGTTAATACCAAAATCTGATCCTAATAAATCATTAAGATCATTTTTAAATTCATTAAATTCATCTCTTAATCTATTTGCTAAAATACTTCTAAGAAAATCTTTTTTATTTAAACCTAAATCAGAAAATACTTCTTCTAAAGACTTATCTTTATTTTCAGGATTTCTTGCAGCATCAGTAAGATTCTTTAATAAATTAGATTGTTGTTCTGCTAAGCTACTGTTTTTATCAATTAAACCTGGTTCTATTTTATACGCATAGAATTCTACATCACTTTTAATATTTAAAAACGATGCTATTTGAGGTGTTGTATAATAAAGTTTTCCATTTTGTTTATCACCTACTCTTACTTTATGTGTATGATTATCTGTTTCATACTCAGATATAGCATCACCAAACATTTCAATGTAGTAAGTTTGTTCTTCTAGAGTCTTAACGTTTACCTTACCTAAACTTTCTACATTAACATTTACTTTTTCTACTTTGTTATTTTTAGTAACTCCAAATGTAGCGTTTGCTGCTAAACCTTGTTCTGTAAACTTGATAGCTTTTTCTGCAGCAGTTACACTATATAGAACAACTCCTTGATTACCTTCAGTAATTAAATCATAATTAAACTTATCTTTTACAGTAAGGTCTAATTTATTCTGAGTAGTTCTAGCTTTTTTAACAGTGCTTTCTAAAAGCACTCCTGTTTTGTGGAATTTAAAAGCTCTACCTTTATTTACATCATCACTATTAGCGTCTATACGTACAATTTCTGCTGTACCTGTAGCATCATTTGATACACTTTTTGCATTATAACCTACAAGCAATTCTTTAGTTGCAGTTTCAGAATTACTTTCTCTTACAATTCTATTAAACTCTGCTTCAATACTATTATAAAGAGCTTCTAAAACTTCATCTGTTATTTCTACATTTCCTTCTGAACTCCATTGTGTAGCTTTTATTACTGGAAGACTTACCATGTCTCCTGTATTAGATGCTTCAAGCACACGTATTAATACTGGAGCTAAAGCTTTTTTTACAACATCACCGTTTTCATTAATATATTCAACAGCTCCTATCTCACCTGTTTCATTATTTATTTCACCGATGTAAGCATTTATTAAAGCTTGAACAAATTCTTTAGGGGTAAAATCACCATAAGTTTTACCTTCTGAATCAGAGTTATCTTCTTCTATTACACCTCCTTCAGATTGAATAGAACCACCTTCTTTAGATCCTGACATACGCATAATACGCAATCTATTTTCTCTAGATAGTTGCTTAAACGCAGGGTCATTTAATAAGTGATTCTTTTCTAAAAAGGAGTCTTCTTTTAATTCTTCTAATGCTTCAGAATCATTAAGGCTATTAACTTTTTTAATATGGTAAGATGGTAATTGATGAGCAAATACAAAATCACCATTAGGGTTTTTAAATACAGAAGCTCCTACAGTTTCATCAAATTCTGCATTGTTAATTGCTATTTGATTTAATCTACTTTTAGCACCTATATCTCTATTATCACTAAATAAATCTTGACCTGCATCTATCAGTGCAATTAATTCATTTATTGATTCAGTTGTTAAAGGCTCTGCTTTTGAATTTGCTCTAACTAATGCTTTTTGACTATTTGTTTGATTATCAGTAAGTGTATTAAAAGCAACACTAAACTTAATAAAATAAGGTGATAAAGATATACCTGTGTAATCTTCAATATACTGAGCTATTGATACAGAGTATTCATTTAACTGCTCATCAGTAACAGTTTTTTCAGGATCTAAAATAGACTTTAATAAACTTAACTGATTTAATAATTGTTCTTTTGCACCTACTTCTCTGTTTAATCTTGCAGTAGCACCAATTGAATTAGATGCCCATCTTTGAACTTGAGTATGCGCATCATCTCTGTTTGCTGCAGTATAAGCTGCAACATCACCATCTTTTTGTTTATGTACAAATAAATAATCTATTCTAGCATTTTCAAAACCTTTTATAACAGCTTGAAATAATAAAGGATTAGTAATACCACCTAATTCTTCATCAGATACATCTTCACCATTTTTAAGTTTTTCAACTGCTTCAGGGTTAGTTAATGGCAATTCTCCAATTTCTAATTGCCCTTCCCATTGAATACCTAAATCGTTAAACAATCTGTTTACAACTGCTCTTGTATGAGGATTATTTTCACTAAAGAAATAAAGCTGTTGTAATATTTGAACTGGATCATGTAAGTTTTTAACTGCTTTTAAAAACCCATTATAAGCAGTAGAAAAATCTACAGTTACTTTTAAAGGTACAGGTAATAACTCATTACCATCTTCATCTTTTAATCCAGGTCGAATTAAGTACTGATTACCAAACTTATCTGTAGAATCTAACTTAGTAGTTCCTATATACTTTCTTAAAAATAAAGACAGTGATTTAAACCCACCTATTGTATCAGCATCTTTATCCCATTGTGTAGATAATCTTACACGAGAACCCATTTCATCTAACTGCTCTTCTTCTAATTCTTCTTTTTCTCTTTGAGTTAAATCATAAAATTGTAATTGTTCTTCAACTGCATCTATAACATATAGCTTAAATTCAGTTAATGCTGTATGTATCTTGTCTAATTCGTCAAAATCTTTGTAATCATTTAACCCTAAAACATTTTCATAATACTCTCCATTTTCTTCAGCTTCTTGAGAACCACTTGATGTATCATATAATATTTCAAAATCTACTAAAACATCTTCAATAACATCTCTTAATTCTAATTCTGCATAACCTTCATCATATCTAGCATCTATAACTCTAGCTACTATAGATGAAAGTAACATCTTAGATGTTTCAGCATCTAAAGATCTAAATCCAAATTTTCCAGAACCTCCATCTATTCTTTCGTAAGGAATTATTTTATTAGCATAAGAAATACCATTTTCAAAACCAATAGTAAATTGATTATTTACAGGAGAACCTGATTTAAATTTACCAGAATCTATGTTTTCATATAAGTTTTGAAGATCGTTTCTATTATACTTAGTAAATATAGACTTTAACCATTCTACTAACTTATTAAAGAAATTCTTTATAGCAGAATTTGTTTTAGTAGAACGAGGATTAGTTTTAAACTTTTGAAATTCATCTGCTAGATATTCTTCAGCAAACTCTTGAAGCAATCTAGCATCACTCATGTTTTTATAACCTTCCCATGAATTTCTAAATTTCTCAAGTTCTGTTTTTAAACTAGATCCGTATTTTTTTCTAAGCTCGCTATAAGCAATCTTTAAATACTTTTCTTGCTGTGCATCTGTAAGCATTAGTCTAAACACTGCGTGAAAAGCTTCGTGATATTTAAAAGGTGTTCTAGCACCTATATAAATAGTACCTCCTACATTTACACCATCTGCTGCATCATGCATATGCATCATAAAAGCACCTACTCTAACACCATTTGTTATAAGGTTATCTCTTAGTGCACTTAAATCTTCATACCTAATAAACTCTGGTAAATTAGCAGCACCCCATTCTAAAAATGTATCTATATCATCAATATCTTTTTCAGATAATAAAGGATGTACTATTTTATTAGCCATTAATTTTCGATCAATATAGCTCTTTAATTCTAGTAACTCTTTAATTTTAGAATCTTTATTAAAAACAAACCTTCTAATATTTCTTTGACTTACCTTAGGATTTTCTTTTCTTAGTATTTTTTCTCTATCTTCTATAGCATTATTTATATCTTCTAAAAGTGCTAATGCTTCTTCTTTTTCTTTGTCACTAAGACCACTATTGTCCAAGTTTTTAACGTAATCTATTTTTTCTTGACTTAATGCAGTTTTAGTAGCAGGTGTAGATTCTGGTGTAGGTGTAACACTTTTTGGTGTTTTTGCAGGTCTTTTTACACGTTTAACTGAATCTTGAATAACCGTTACATTTTCTACTGGTTTGTGATTAGTAGCAATCAAATTCATTGTTTGGTTTACTCTAATCTCAGGTCGTATTTGAGTTGTAGTACTTGTAAGAATTTTATTTACATTAGATTCTTTCTCAAAAGAATATCTAAGATTATTTTTGTTAAGCTCAAGCTTAAGAAATCTTGCAGCTTCTTTTTGTTTTTTAGCTTTATCAGATTTGTTTTTAATACTTTTTAAAGATTTTTTATATTCATCTTTTTTAGTTTCATACGTTGTAAAAATCTTTCCTACAAGATCAAAATCACCTTCATCTTTTATTTTTTTAAGAATATCTCTACCATCAATTACTAACTTAAAAGGTGCTTGTGTATTAGTTTGTCTGTCGTAAATATTTAAAGCTACATTACCTAAATTAGTTATTTCAATGTTTATATTTAACCCTCTTAAAGAAGTAGTAATAAAAACATCTTCATCTAAACTTTCATTAAACTCAGCATTAAACAATTGCTCTTTAGCTTTTTGGTTAGTTACATTTTCAGCAAGAGTTTTTTCAATTTGTCTTAATATTTTTTTATTAAG
>JABSQI010000190.1 GCA_013215905.1 Legionellales bacterium
AATGCTGATTTTCCAGAAGAGCTAGGTAATTAAAAATTATTTATTAGTATCATATGACTACAATATTAGGAATTGATCCAGGATCAATGGTAACTGGCTATGGCATATTACAAGAGTCTGAGGGAAAAATACGCTATGTATCTAGTGGTTGCATAAAATTAAAAAAAGGTGAATTACCTAGTAAGTTACAAAATATTTATCAAGAAATATCTAAAATAACAAACTTGTATAATGTACAAGAAGTTGCTGTAGAATCTGTATTTATGCATAGAAATGTAAGTGCTGCTCTAAAGCTAGGGCAAGCTAGAGGAGCTGCAATAGTTGGTGCATCAACTTATAATTGTAGTTTTTTTGAATATACTGCCAGACAGGTTAAACAGTCTGTTGTTGGTTATGGAGGAGCACAGAAACTACAAATTCAGCACATGGTAATGCAATTATTGAATTTATCTGGCAAAATACAGGAAGATTCGGCAGATGCCTTAGCTGTAGCAATTTGCCATGCTAATAATAGAAAATCACGCAATATTATTGGAGAGTATAAATCTTTTAAAAAAGGCAGAATAATATGATAAGTTTTTTATCAGGAGTAATCATCAAAAAAACTTCTGGTTATATAGTAGTAGATGTAAATGGTATTGGATATGAAGTTAGTATTTCAACACAAACTTATAACAAGCTTCCTGCAGATAACAGGGTTTCTTTATTTTGTCATTTAATTGTTAGAGAAGATGCTCAAGTGTTATATGGATTTATTGATGAAATAGAAAGAGCATTATTTAAAAATATTATTAAGATAAGTGGTGTTGGGCCAAAACTTGCAATTACAATTTTATCGCATTTACCCGCTAGTATTCTGATTAAAACTGTTACTGAAAAAGCTATTGATAATTTAATGAGTGTCCCTGGTATTGGAAAGAAATCTGCAGAAAGATTAATGATTGAACTTGGTAATTCTATTGAGAAGGTTGTCCAAGAGTATAATGTCGCTGATAACGGTATATTATATGATGCAACTATAAATGATTCTGAGAATATTAAAGAAGCTTCTGTAGCTTTAGGAACTCTTGGATTTAAAAATCAGGAGATTAATAAAGTATTAAGAAATATTGATGTTTCTAAGTTATCAAGTGAAGACATAGTAAAACAGTCTTTACGTTTGTTATCAAAATAGTGAGGTTATCTAAATGTTAGATGCAGATAGGTTAGTTGTTGGAGATTTTACTAAAGAAGATATTACAATTGAGGAAAATTCAATTCGTCCTAAGTTAATAAATGATTATATTGGACAAGAAACTGTAAAAAACCAGTTAAATATTTTTATTGAAGCAACAAAGCATAGAGGTGAGGCATTGGATCATGTCTTACTATATGGTCCTCCTGGGTTAGGAAAAACTACTTTAGCTCAGATTATCGCTAATGAGTTGCAAGTTAGAATAAAGCAGACTTCAGGACCCGTACTAGAAAAATCTGGTGATTTAGCAGCTGTACTTACAAACTTAGAGCAATATGATGTTTTATTTATAGACGAAATACATAGATTGAATCCAAGTATTGAAGAAATTTTATATCCTGCTATGGAAGATTATAAAATTGATATAATGATAGGAGAAGGTCCATCCGCTCGTTCCATTAAAATAGATTTACCTCAATTTACACTAGTAGCTGCAACAACAAGAGCTGGCTTGTTAACTTCTCCACTACGAGATAGGTTTGGAATAGTACACCGTTTAGAATATTACAATGATAGTGAGTTGATAAATATTGTTAAAAGAACAGCTAGCATTTTAAATTTCCAAATTGAAGAAGAAGCGGCTTTTGAGGTAGCAAAGAGATCAAGAGGTACGCCAAGGATTGCTAATAGATTATTGCGTCGTGTTCGGGATTTCGCCGAAGTTAGATCTCAAGGAATTGCTTCTCAGAGCATTACTGCTTCTGCATTAGATTTGCTGGATGTAGATATTTATGGTTTAGATATGATGGATAGAAAGTTCTTAACTTCCATAGTTGAAATATTTGATGGGGGGCCTGTCGGTTTAGATAGTATAGCTGCAGCAATAGGAGAAGATAGGGGGACGATCGAGGAGGTGATAGAGCCATTTTTAATTCAAAAAGGCATGATAATTCGTACCCCAAGGGGCCGGGTTGCCACAAAATTAACTTATGAGCATCTAGGTTTACCTACAAAGAATAAAGAACAATTATCTTTAGTTTAAGCCAACTTTATTCTTAATTATTAGAGAATATCTTGATATAATGTGCCGAGTAGCAATTATCAAATTCCTTGCTTGAGGTTATCATGAATAATTTTTCTATAGTCGATTATTTTATTAATGCAAGTTTAGCTGTACAGTTAGTTATGCTCATTTTAGTAAGTATATCAATACTTTCTTGGACTTTTATCATGTATCAGAGTAAATTTTTACGTAGAATAAAAGAAGCAGAATTATCTTTCCAGCAGGAGTTTTGGGCTGCTAATAACTTGGCTGAACTCTATCGAAAGAAGAAACTGCAAGAAAATACTATTGGAACTGTCGACTTATTTTTAGCTGGTTTTTCTGAATATGCGAATCTTTCTCAAAATAGTAGTGACAAAGATATAGACTATTGGAATAATACTGTACAAAGGGCTATGTATATAGCACAATCTTATAATATGAATAAACTTGAAAAGCATTTGAATTTTCTAGCTACAGCAGGTTCTATCAGCCCTTATATAGGATTATTAGGTACTGTTTGGGGGATTATGACTACTTTACAAGCGTTAAGTGGTGTAGAACATGCTACTATATCTATGGTTGCTCCAGGTATTTCAGAGGCTTTAGTTGCAACTGCTCTTGGGTTATTTGCAGCTATTCCAGCTGTAATTTATTATAATCGTTTTTCTGAGGCAGTTAACAAAATTGAAAATCAATATCATCTTTTTAGGGAAGAATTTACATCTCTAGTTATGAAGCAGCTTAGAAGTAAATAAGTATGTATTATTCTCCAAGACAAAAAAGAAATAAACGTATGGCTGAAATAAATGTAGTGCCATATATAGATGTGCTTTTGGTGTTACTAATAATCTTTATGGTAACAATTCCATTAATGAATCAAAGTGTTACTGTTGAACTGCCAAGTGCTGCAGTTGAATTAACAGATAAAATTACTTCTATTCCAATTATATTAACAATAGATAAGAATAATAAATTAACTTTGAATATTAACAAAGATCAAAACAAATATTTATCACATAAAGAAGTTGTTGAACTAGTTGCTGCTAATTTAAAATATTCCAAAAGTCAAGGCAAAGAAAAAAATGTAATGGTAAGGGGGGATTATGGGGTAGACTATCAAAATGTTTTAAATGGAATAATGATATTAAAACAAGCTGGTGTTACTAATGTTGGACTGATGACAAAATCTGAATTTAGGATAAAATGAGATTTAAAGAATTTTTACAAGCTTACAGAAAGTATTTGATTTTATCTATTATATTGCATTTATTAATATCAATAGGGTTTAGTATCGAATTTATCCATAATAAGACTTTGCATACTCAAGATCTTCCCTTAAGAGAGATTGCCAATAAATCTATAAAGGCTGTTGCGATTGATGAAAATAAAATAAATTCTTTAGTATTAGATATACAAAAACAAGAGAATAATAGAAAAAAAGCTATGGCTAAAGCTAAGAAATCTTTGGAGTTGGCTAAGAAAACTAAAGCTAGCGAAGAACGCAAATTACAAAAATTAAAAAAAGAGAAGTCTATCTTACAAAAAAAATTAAAAGAAATGGCAGCTCATCAGGCTAAGGAGGCGAAAAAATTTCAAGATAAGAAAAAAGAGCTTGATAAAATAGCTTCTTCTAAGATTAAGGAACTACAAGAAATTGAGCAAAAAAAATCTTTGGCCAAAAAAGAACTACGTGATTTAAACGCTAAAGCTGCAAATATTGAAAAAGAAAATATTGAAAAAAAAAAATTAATAGATGAAAAAAATAAAATAATTGAGCAGCAAACTATAGCGGTAATAAAAAAATATTCTGATAGAATTGAGAGTAGTATTTCTAATAATTTTATATCTACAAATGAAGATATTACAAAAAATCT
>JABSQI010000191.1 GCA_013215905.1 Legionellales bacterium
TACAATTGATACAATAATTTATATAATACTTTATCATTTTGTATTTAAAACTAGATAACTGTATCTAATAAAAGCAATTAGCATTATTCTTAAGATTCATGAAACAAAGTTAGTGTGTATATAATGGAATGATTATAATATGAAGATAAATTCTTCATACAAAAAATTATAATTGTATTAACATATTGTAAATCAACTCACAGAGAAAAAATAGCAAATTTTGTAAAAATCAAGCAACTATTTTTAGTGGGTTAATGTTAGAATTTGTTTATTATAAAAAAATCTTCTCTCCTAGAATTACTTCATATACCTAAGTAATTCTACGCCATGTTTTACCTTCATTAATAGATAGCCATATATTAAAAGGTTTCTTACTATCAATCGATAAAACATCTAAATATGCTTTCCCAGTATGCAGAAGATATTTATTTTTTGAGTCATTTTTAGTCCAAACAATCTTTCCAGCGCTATCTTCCTTGCTTAACATTTGTTTTGTATTATCAATACTAAAATTCTTCCGTTTATTCTTATTCCCATGATAAACTATTTTAGTTACAATAGGGAATAAGATAACTTGTTGCTTACTTGAAAATATAAAATTTACTCCTAAGTCATCTATAGTTCTATTTAGAACTTCTTCACTTTTTATGTCCAAACTACTATTATTGCGATTTGAAATAATTAATTTGTATTCTTGGTTTTTTTTGCCAAGAACAATCTGTCCTAACATAAAAGTGACAGTTATATTTTGTTTTGAAGAATTTTTAAAAGTAATTGAATTCGCATAAGACAAAGCATAGAAAAAACACGTCACAGCAATAATAATTAATTTTTTATTCTGAATCATGCATGTCTCCTTTTCTAAATAAAAACACATACTATAATATTATATTTATTTTGTAAATATAATATATATTTTCCTAAATAATTCAGCTTGAAAAAATTAACGTGTTCTCATAAGGTATACCCAGCCTGCTTTCACGCAAGGACTCTTCATACTAATTATTTTACCAGCGATATCCTTTTGAGTTAATCTAAACATATAGTAATTATTATTTGGTATAAAAACAGGTTTAATATCCCCTATATTATTTATATGCAAGGAAACCTCTTTACATAACAGATTTGGTGTATCAATCTTTAATACAAGAAAATCAAAATTTTGTTTCGCATTTAAAACAAAAAAATCTGCAAAGTTGTCCCCATTTTTCACATAAAATCCTTCTGTGGGGGTTCCTCCAACATGATCACAAAAAATTGTTTGAGAAAAATGATTAGC
The DNA here is from genome assembly GCA_013215905.1 of Legionellales bacterium. The sequence continues at coordinate 1,280 of JABSQI010000191.1, forward strand.
CAAAATACATTCACCTGAAACATTTGAAGCAATATAGTTACTCCAGTCAGACTGACATATATTACAATTGGGTGTAGTACAATAAGGGCATGGAAATGGTCTATAAAAAATGATGCTTGCTATAAATACTATAAAGAAGAATAGGTTATGACATAGCATTTTTTTAGCAAAAATACTTGGTGAATAGACATTAAATAATAATAAACACATTATTAAAGAAGAAGTAAAAATAGGCCAGTATTGTCTATTTAGATAATAAAATGGCTTTAACTCATACAAATGAGCTTGCGCATAAACATAAATACTATTCCATATAGCAGCAGATGCATGGAGAAATATTACCAACCATAAAAAAATTAAAATTATACTAGTGTTATTTGTAAAATTTTTAATGTTATTTTTACTAGTTAAAAAAATTATAGAATATAATGCAACTAATGTACCCAGAATATAAATAATTGAGATATATATAAAGTTATTACTCGGCCCTATTGAAAAAACAGTATGCCCTAGGAGAGACATTCCAGTACTTACTATAGAAAAGTCTAGAATTTTCAAAAGACTGAGAATAGAAAATGAAACATCAAACGATTTAGTTATTGAGTTTATCTGCCAATACGTCAAATATTTGACATACACATATTGGAAAGAACAACTAATAAAAGCCAATGACAAAAGAGATATGTTGCTATAATTTTTTTTATATATCTTCTGCATCATTGCAATAAATGTTATTGGCACTGCAGCAAATGAAATTAATGGTTTACATATAAAAATTATAGGAATTGATACTATGTAGAGAGGATAAAATATATATTTTATAGGTTTATCAGAGTTCAATTTAATTATAAACCATATTATTGGAATTATACAGGCATATGGAGAATTGTTGGGAATAGACATATCATAATGTGGGTATATAGATACTAGTAAAATTATAATTAACCTTGACAACTTAGAGCCAAGGTATTTATCAAAATCTTTCAATAATAGTAGTGATATAAATAGACTAAAAAGAAAATTATTTATTATTTTAAATAAATAAGGATAATAGAAATCCCAATTAAAAAATTTAAGTATTACTATACTAACTAGTTTTGGTAAAATTTGTATATAGCCACCAGCATCTATCAGTAATGCTTGAAAAAATCCTTTTCTTTTTGGTATTTCATAGTATTGATAACCTTCTTCAAACCAGATTTCCCCAAGACCATGGAAAGAATAAAATAGAAATAATTTAATGCCACAAATTACAATAGAAACTAATAGTATCATTAGCAGTCTATTCCAATGTTCCATATCTAATTTATTTAATTCGCTAAACACTTTATTCCTGCACTCAAATATTTACCATAAATAATTGATTTAGATTAAAATATGATTCAATTACAATTTTCTAAGAAACCACTATTTTATCAAACATACTATTTACATTCTACTGTATAGATTGCTTACTAAGAACCCACATAATATTGCTAAACAATACTTCAATGTAAAATCGTCAAATACGTGTAATCAAGCAGAAGTTGAGTTATAGCGCCTATATCATTAAACTTAAAGCCATAAACTTGACAAAACAATCATAAGCAATAAACTTACATTATTGGCTTTAAAGGAATATTTACAAAATGAGAAGTATTTTAGTTCTATTAACTTTCATATTTTCATCAAATTTATTTGCACTCTATCCTTTTCAAACTCCATATCTTAATCAAGATAACATAGATAAATTGCGTATAGCAGTTGAATCCAATCATAAAACTGCAACATTAACTATGGACGATAATAAGGAATGGGTCGCTAACGTCCTATCAGAAATTAATTCTAATATAATAATTTCTAAACATCTTACACTACTTCCTAGAAACTATATAGGACATGTAAACTATGTTGTATTTGCTCTAGACAAAAATGGATATTTCAAAAAATCTAAAACTGTAATCCAATGGACTGCTCACTTTATAGCTTCAAAATCGACTGTTAATAAGAAAGGCACGTATTACTTAATCCCTCTCATCGTTAATAAAGATAGCAAAAATGAGTATACAACAAAAACAGGTAAAATTTATGTAGTAGAAATTACAAAACCTAGAGTTTAATACAAGAAAAAATTTAGTAGAAATAAATCAGAAGATTTGTCTTATTGGGATAATATCACACAAATTCTACCAACAAAATAATTTGCTGGCAATACTTGATATTGTAGTTGTAACCGGACATACATTTAAAACTGTTTCAACAATACCACAGGTGACACCGCCACATACAGCTGCTTTAAATGCTGATGTTGGATCACAACACTTTTCCTCATTTCTAGTCGTAAGACTATCTTCACAAGATATTGATGCCATATATTCATTAGAGTGATCAAAATAGTCATTAAATTTCAATAAAGATCCTTTTCGACCGTTGTTTTTACAATAATATCCAATTTCAACTTTATATGATTTACTAATAGGAGAATGACTATGCCGCCCATAAGCCCTATATCCAAGAGTAAATTCACAATATTTTTTATTATTACATACTGTATGTATTTTTTTTGATAATTTTTGATCAGTTTTAGTTTTACCATCTATTAATGAACGATGTTTTTTACCACAGGAAAAACATGTATGAGTATTTCCTCCTGATTTAGAGTTAATTTTTGAAAATTCTCTCGCATTATTGCAATCGCAACAAAGCGCTGCGTAACACCCACCCATACAAGTAATATCTTCACAACAACAATAACCACAACAACAGCAACAAAAACAACAGAAACAACAACAACAACGACACAAAA
>JABSQI010000192.1 GCA_013215905.1 Legionellales bacterium
CTGAAGTTTCTTAATTAAAGTTACAAATATATTATTAGAAGCATCATATATAATGGTTTTAAGAAAAGAATAATGATAGCTAATTCTAAAATCAATACTGAGGGAACTAAATCCCAAGGTACTTGTATAACTTGAGATTTAGTCTTATTAATGGAATATCTATAATTTATATATCTTTTTTTGTTTCTTCTTTTTTGTTAGATGAATTTGTCTGTATTATATTCTGAACTTTCTGCATATTACCACTAAATGGGAAAGGCGCTAAAATCTTCTGGGAACTATCTATGACATCTCTTATAACAGTTTCGCAATCATGTTTTAGAGGTATATATTGGCCGTATGATAGTTGTATAAGTTGTTCTACTACAGTATATTGCCATACAAGTAGGGCTGATACCGCATCTGAGCTATTATAAACTGGTTGCAGATTTCCTGCCTTATGAATATATTTATTTTGTAACACTTCCGCCTTATATTGTCCAGACGAATCACTGAGTTGATAGCAAATATCTTCAATTTATTTACCATCTTTTATTAGGACAAAAGTGTAATGATTAGCTGCTTGGATAGATTGTTGAACATTATTAACAAACTGATTAAGAAAACTAAACTGGCCAGTAAAATTGGTTTTACCTAAAGAGTCTAGCAAGTTTGACGAATTTTGGGTGAGACATTGATTTAAAGAGATTTCTTTGACAGCAATGGTATATTTAACTGCAAAACTATTTGTAAAAGAAAAAAATAGTAATGTAAGTAAAGATAATTTTAATTTATGCATAATAACCTCCGAGTACTGTTATGTTAGGAACAAAATCAATTTTAACATTAATGATATTTTTAAAAACAAAAATTGCAAATTTTGTTTAAATCATACCGTTGAGGCAAAAACATATGTATTTTGGTGTATAAAAACACCATTGGTAAAATATTATTAGAAAATGCTGATATCTCCTAAGAATAAAGTAAGTTACTTGTTTATTTTGAAAGTTGATAGATTATTTCAGTTATATAACAAATAAGATACCAATTGCCTAATAAAATCATCTATATTTTAGATATAACCTTTTTAATGAGAAAGCAATTGATTAATGACCAGTTTAAAAAGCCAAAAGGAAAAAATTGTAAATGAGATAATGTATAATATCAAAATTATTTGTAATATCTCGCAACCAGATAATTTAACAAAACAAAATAAAAGTGAATTTATTAGTCCATTGTATATTACTAAACCGGAGTTAGTAAATATCCTTCATAGAATAATTACAGCTCTACCCTCGAAATATTTTACTAATTATTCAAAAGGAATAACAAATTCTATTAAACAATACATAGTTAAGGAATATATTTTATTTCAGTCTCAGGAAGATATTGCAAGTGAAGAATTTACGGAAAATCTGATAAGTTTTATCTATGAGTTAGCTAGCAAGATTGGCTATGCTTTAGAAAATAGCGATGTTACTTTACTGGGTAAATAATAATATATGCCATTAAGAGAATTACCAGAATTACTATCAGATTATAATAATTCTATTGATAACAAAAAATTTGGTGAGCCAACTAAAACAAAAATGTCTAAAAAACATGAAGTTGCTTTAGAATTATTAACTCTTATAGATGAAAACCCTAATAATACTATTCCAAATGATATTATAATGGCTCTAAAAAAAATAGAGGAAGAGATTGTATCCTTAATAGAGAATCGTCCTTGGGAGATACCTAAGGAAAATAATCAGGTACTACATGAGCTAGGTGTAAGTAAAACAATTGATAAATACAAAAATCGAGTTAGTTTATTAGAAAAAGTATCCAGCCAAAGAAAGAAGGAGTCAGTTGTAAGTGTCTGGGATCATAGAACTAATGCTTATAATAAAGAGAAAGCTCATCTACTTCTTGAGTATGTAGAGCATATAGAAAAATATCCTAATGAGAAAAATAAAATAGACGATGAAGTATCCTATTTTAAAGAAAATGCATATAGAGTAGAAAAATACAAAAATGATATAGAATATTTGAAAGAGTTCAATATTTTTAAAGAAAACAAAAAATTTCCTAGTAATGTTTATTCCTATTTGGATCGGGTATTAGATGAACAGTATAATTTGCGTGTTGATCCAACTAAACTTGATACTATTTATAGTTTCATAAAAATATATGATGTAGTTCAAAAATATCCGAAACTATCAACTATTTCTAATATGGCAGAGATCAAAAAAAATCTAGATCTAGTTAAGCAAAGCAATAAATTATTAAAAAAACTTAGGCTAACAGAAATTTCTAAACCTATGCCAGGCCGGGAATATTTACTCTCTGATGATATAAAAGCGCAGAAAAATTTTATAAACGAGCTAAAAAAAATTATATCATAACCTGTGGTTGGTGAGAATATAGAAGCATACGGATTAACAAAAAAAGAATTATTAGTTTTGCGTTTAATGAATGCTTTAGATCCAAAAATAGATAAAGATAATAAATTAGTTGCAGCAATTGGCGAAGAGGGACAAAAATTTTTAAATAAATTTATCACTGATGCTATAGATAATAGTCAGCTTAAAAGTAAATTAAGAAAAATATCTACTAATCCACAACTGTTAAATGAAATAGATGCAAATGAAAGATATGATATAGTATCTTCTATAGTTTATTTAGATAGATTTCTTTTCAAGGCTCGTAGATCTAATATGTATCTTGATGGTGTGGCAGATAAATTTCTCAATAGTGTGGATAATAATGGTTTGGCAAAAAAAACAAATAATGAAGATAGTAAAATAACTCTTGGAGAATACGGTATAATATCAGATATCCATGGTTTACGTCCGCCTTTACCAAAAAATATTTATGAAAGAGATAATAAACTCAGAAATTTGTTTGCAAAAGAAAAACAAATAAGGCCTATATTAAGTAAATTGAATAAACAATTTCAAACTCAGTTAACAGGTGGGAAAAGTATGATTGCTATTGCTAGCAATACAAAAAGAGATAAAATAAAAGGAGTAGAAGTAAAGTGGTGGAAAAAAATATTACGTTATTTTACTAAAACTAGAACTAGAAAAATATTATTTAGTTCTAAAAACAATAAATCTTTGGCTCATTCGTATATCAGTGATTTCAGACACGAGACTCAAGAAAAACATACTTATAAAAAGTTTGGTTTTGGTGATTTTATGTATTGTGTTCTATACAAACTTAATGTTAACGCTCTTATAAATAAAAGCTTTCAAGATACAATTAATAATAGTAAAAAATGGACGCCAGAGAGAATTGCGCAAAGATATGCTGAAATTGAAAAGAGGATGCATGATGAGATTTTGAGTAATCCAAAAGTATACAGAATAAAATTTTCTGAAGATAATGTTAAGGAAAATAGATATAAGCCATCTACTATCGGTGATTATAAAAAAGCTCATGCTAGAATTACAGGAGATTTTTATAAGAATATTTCATACAAAGATGATAGTTTTGATAAACGTAATCTTAGTTGGAATGAAATTACCTATGAAATGTATAGTGCAAACATGACTTGCTCCGAATTTGTTGCTCGATGTACATTTGCTGCACTTGTGGAATTAGATCAAGAAATTAAGGATGATTTAAATATTAAAGATGACAAGAAAAATATCATTAAGATCCCTATAAGTAAAAATCAAAATTTAGATAATATGACTGCTAAAAAATTTTTAATGATCCTAGAAAAACATAATTGTGTTGAGAAAGTTGAGTTTCAACATAAAAGCTTTGATTTACGATAGAAAAATTTATTTTATAGTATTAATTAAGAATATAAATAACTTATTTTCTGGCATGTCAGATAACAATTAACAATATTCTATCCAATAAAACTAAATAATTTAAAAGAAATAGAGAAGACATTTGTGTTTTTATCCTACATAATTTATCTACTATAGTCCGTAGTCATGAACATTTATGAAAAAAATATATACATTTTTTAAAGATGCGGACACTCTGACGAAAACCTTTAATTTTTCGGGAAGGTTCAAAATTTAAAAGGCATTTTATATTTTTGCGTTAATCGGCAATACTTCTAGAAATTTCATTTAT
>JABSQI010000193.1 GCA_013215905.1 Legionellales bacterium
GATCCGTCTCTACGAGATACGTTGCAGTGTTTGTATTTTTTCTTATAATTTTTGAGTTCAGTGAATCTTTCATCCCATGTTTTAAGATCTGCCATACAATAACTCCTTTTTTATCAATCCTTGTCACTTCTTGGAATATGTTTGCTGTGCTTTATCTATAAGTTTTATAGCCTTTGTATATCCTTGCTCTGCTGCTTCTTTAAGCCAGAAGAAAGCTTTATTAGGATCTTTCTTTACCCCTTTGCCAGAGGCAAAACATGAGCTTAGATAATACTGTGCCTTGGCGTGACCTTGATGAGCAGATTTTTTAAACCATTTAAAAGCTTGATGATGATTTATCTTAACACCATAACCATATTTATAGCAAAGACCAACTTCATATTGGGCTTTAACATCCCCTTGTTTTGCATATTCTAAATCCGTTTCAAAAGAAGATACTTTAACTTTGTTCTTCCATTTTTTAAAAGCGTTGAATAAATATGTGATTGGCATACATTAATTCCCTGTTTTCCTATTAATAGTTAAAGTCTTTCGTTTTGGTTTAACTAGAATTTTTGTATTGCCTATTTTTTGTTTGTTATTATTAAGAGTTAATTTTTTAGGCGTTGGTATATCTTTTTTAGGTTCTGCTTTAACTGCCTTGTTTGGAACTTGCTTTGATGGCTTAGGTTTTACTATAGCTGCCTTGTTAGGTTGAGATTCTTCTGTATTTTTTATTTTTTTCTTCGGTGCTTTTGGTTTATATTCACAAAATTCTATGCTAGTACTTCTTGTTTTGGCGTGTTCAGCGTCAATTTCTGATACTGCCTCTACTGGATTACCTTTTAGGTCAATGCGCATAGCCCCATCTTGTTGTAAGCATTTTTTATATGCTGGATTAGCTGAATACATTGTCATATATGCTTTAAGGGCTTTTTTTGTGACTTCTGGGTGCGTTTTTATTAATTCTTGGTATAACTCGGTGTGTATTTTCATTTTAAGAGGTTTGATATCTTCGTCTTTAGTTGCAAAGCACTTCGGATATCTTTCTTCTACTATGGTTTTAATCTTTTGTGCCAGAGGCAACAATCTTTTTTCTATTTTGAGAGGTTTTTGATGCTCAGTCATTACATCTCCAATTCTTTTCCCTTTGACAGTGTTTTATCTTTAATATCGTCTATATTAACATCATCAATAAGATTTTCAACATCCAATGCCTCACGAACTTTGTTTAAGTCATCCCTTGTCATGTTATGCTCACGCATTGTAGCTATCTCTCTTGAAATTTCTTTTACTGCAATTGGGGCTTTTTCCATTTCATCTACTCCTGGTAAATCCATTGTGGTAAATGACTCTGAATGAACATATGACATGTATTGCAAATTCTTATCGCAATAGACAAACCCATTCTTGCCTAGCTGCCTATCATGTAACTCTGCAATCTTTGCTATTTCCGCCTTGTTTTGCAGACTAGGTTCTTCTCTATATCTTTGAGCAAATCTGTTAGTATGATAGTCAATTAATTGCCCTATCCTATCTGGGCTTGGCTCATACATGCCCGCTTTTGGATATGGCTCTTTATCTATTTGCTCTAAGTACATATCCATTGCCTCTAGCATTACTGAGTCAACATCGATGGATTCTCTCATGTTGTCTGTCATACTCTGAAATGTCCAACCAACTCTAGTAGCAGCATCACGAATATCAATTAATGCTTCCCACATTTCATCATCAGTTAATTTACCCTTCTCTTTAATAGTGACCTCAAGTTGTCCTGCTATGACATTTGCCTCAACCTCTACCCTTTGCATGATTTCATCTACTTGTTTGGTTGATAGCTCTTGATTGTATTGTCGCTTAATACACTCTATGTCTTGAGTAATTCTATTGGCTTGATACACGGTAAAGTACTCCTGTTGCCATTTAGGGGTATTGCTCTCTACCATTTCATAGGCTTTCTTATATATATCGTCTGGCTGTAACCCATTGAAGTCACTGGCCTCTCCTTTGGCTGGTTTAAGTGCAGGAGTTGAACTACCTGTTATAAATTCTTGAGTTAAGCTATTATGGTTAATAGCTCCTTCTAATAGATAAGCCCTAGCAAAACATTTTCTAATATTTTCATATGGATTCAATGTTTTTTTGGCAGTGAGCATATCATTTATATCAACCTTATCTTTACCTTCCATAGCTGGTGGAATCATTAAATATACATTGCTGCCCTGAAATGCTATCTCTTTGCCTACTTCTTTTAAAAACTTCATATCCTTTTCTTGCTTGGCTTCTCCATCATTATCATGGCAAATATATACATTTTTGCCTTTATCCTCATCTGCTAATTGGAAATTTCTCATATTACTAGAGCCAAAAGTACTATATATCTTCAAATCAGGGCAAACTGTAGCTAGAGACATCGCTGTTTCAGGACCTTCACATATAACTATTTCTTTGCCTTCACCTTTATTGATTAAACAAGCTGCCCCTTTTGATACTCCTCTTGTTATTTTAGTTTTCCCCAAAAAGTATTCAGGTCTTTCTATTTTGCCTTCTTTAATCAGTTTTACTAATTGTTTTATTTCGGGTGATTGGACATATTGTCCATTATCGTTTTTACCTAAATATATAACTTGCGAGCATGGAATATTTCCTTTATTGTCACGTCCTACACAAACCATTGCAGGAAGTGATTTTTGAACATCAGAGTTGTAAACCATACCGTACTTAACATCAGATGTTTGCTGGAAATTAATTTCCCTATTTCTAAGGTAATTATCCACTGGAGTGTCTTTAATTACACTTGTTGATTTATTAACTATCTCAAGGGCTTTTGTTATTCTTTTTTGTTGTTCTTTATCAAAACTATTACCATCACTTGGGATTTTCATAAGAGCATATTGCTCTGCTTTTTCTAGCCATTTTGTATCACGCTCTACTAGTTTATCTATTTCGCTAGAATGCCCCTTAAGTGCTTTACCTACAGCGTGGTTTTCTTTAACTATACATAATACATCAACAGTTATTACATCTTTTGATGTGCTAAATATATGGGCATAAGATTTTCTAGCACTTAGATAGGCTTTCTTCATTCCATCTATATCTTGGAGAGATTCTGTTATTTGCTCTTCTCGATGTCCACCTGCATGTTTTTCTAAGATATTTTGTCTAACACTACCAATATCTAAAGCCTCTTTATGGGATGTTTGGTTCATATATAGAAAATATGCTGCCTTATTACGTACTGCATTGGTTTCACTAGCTACTTTTTTAATTGATTTAGCTGTATCACTGTCAAACTCTAGCTGCGATAAAGCACTCCACATTAATCTTGACTCATATACAGCTTCTACATATTCAAGCACTCTATCAGCCCCATGAACATCACGCTCTATTGCATCTTGAAGCTTACCAGAGATTAAAGTATTTTTTATATCAGCTTTTAAGTCTTTTAAAGTATCGCTACTATTTAGATAGCCTTCTCTAATTAGTGTTAGCGGTTTATCTGATAGCTGCTTTGCTAACTCTTGTTTATCTTTATTATCTGCTTGTTTGTAGTTATCTACTAGCTCTAATACCCTATTATAGTTATCACTATATTTGGTCATTCTATCCAAGGCTTTAATTTCATGTTTATTAAATTTTTCTTTGTCTTTGCTTGTAGCTATTTGATAAAACTCTAGGGCTTCTTTATATTTATCTAAATTAGCAAATATTTCTTTACATATAACGGCTTTTTGATGAAATGCCTTGGTTAAATCGTTAAATGACTCTGTTTTAGCTCTATCTATCTGTAAATATTTGGAGACCTTATCAAAGGCTTGGTGCTGCTCATCACTAAGAGTTTGGTTAATTTCTTCTCGGTCAAATTTCTCACCTGTAGTTAATAGCTCATTCCAGTTGATATCACGATTCTGTGCCATCCCAAAACACACACCATAATATCCCTTAGCGCACATCTGTCGTATAGATGATGCTACTAATTCCGCTTTTTTAGATTCTTTTTCTTTATATTTTTGATAATCTTGCATTAATAAATTGCAATCTTCTATCTCAGCGTGCTTTTCAATATAG
>JABSQI010000194.1 GCA_013215905.1 Legionellales bacterium
ATTATATTATTTTTATTAATTATTTTATTAGTATTCATAAATTCTGATGAATTAATTGGCACTTCAAATATTTGAATTTTAGTAGTTAGTGATGTTTTATATCTAATTCTAGCTATAATTTCTTGTCCTAAGTAACATCCTTTAGTAAAGCTTATACCGTTTAATTCATCATACTGTAAATGATTAGGAGTGAATTGAGTAGATATTTCAGGGCTTATCTCAATTAATTTTTTTTGAATATTATATATTTTAGCAGATTTATTGGATGTTAGTTGTAATTCTGACTTAGATAGTTTATTCCAGAGATCGCTAAATAGAGTCAAATTTGTAGTTAATAGTTCATAAATTCCATTAGAAAGGTCTTTATTAATGAAGATAAAATCATCAGCATAGGTGACTTGTGAGTTAGGTTGTATGATGGATTGTAGTTCAGGTATGAGATTTTCTTGCTTACTATATATTCCAAGAGATAGCCATTTCTCGGAATCGTCTTCTATAGAAAGCTGATATAGTGGCTGATATTTTTTAAAATGGCTAATAATAATGCTACGCATATTTAAAGGCAATCTCAGCAAGTATTTATTTTGAAAAGTGATGATCCACACATGGGTAATTACTTTTCCTTTACTATCACAAAATGCGCCAAACATACATTTATTTGCTAAATTGTGAATATCTATAGTTGTTAGATCATGTAGAAATTTAGATGCATCTTTGCCAGATATGCTTAGAGTAGCATAGTGATACTGATCACAAAAAAAATTATTTTCAGGATAAAAGGAGGTTTTATTAGCATTTCCATACAATATAAGATCTTGTTTTTTTTCAAGATTATTTGTTTTTATGAAGTTATTCCAATTTGACATATATATCACTAAGCGTATAAAATTAGTATTGTATATGAAAAATGATCTTAAATCATCAATGGTACAATGGCGATGTCGTAGGGGGATGTTAGAATTAGATACTGTATTATTGTCTTTTTTTAGTAAATGTTATATAGATTTAAAACCGACTTTGAAAAAAGACTTTACCAGTTTATTGGAGATGTCAGATCCTGAGCTCTTTGATATATTAATTTTACAGAGCGATAAAATACCAGAAGAACTACAGGATATAATTAATCTTGTCAGAAAAAATATTCTTTAATAATTAATTAATTCATATTCCAGAATATTTAAAGCTTAAATCTAAATGGGTGGCTAGTGAGTAAAAATTCAGTGATATCTTTCTTTTGGAAGCATATTAAGCCGTATAAATGGCACTATATATTCATGCTGCTTGCTCCAGTATTTACTAGTTTTTATCCTTTTATATATAACTATTCTGTAAAATTGTTTTTAGATATCATGGTTGTAAGTGGTGATGTCGATTTTAACTCAATAATATATCCAGCTTTTTTATTTATTTCATTGCAGCTTTTAACTGAAATTGTCTGGAGGATTAGTGGTATTGCAGAATGGAAAGCTGAACCATATGTGAGAAGATCAATAATATTAGAATCATATAACTATGTACAACATCATTCATATAAGTTTTTTCAAGATAATTTTACCGGGAATATTAGCAGTAAATTAAAAGGTATTTTAGATGGTTATGACAAATTTTGGGCTGAAATGCATCATGGACTATTAGTAAAATTACTTAGAATAGTAGTTAATATCTTAGTCTTGATAGTCGTAAATTTATACCTTGGACTATTTATGTTTTTTTGGGGGGCTATATATTTGCCAATTATGTATAAATTATCTAAAAATTTAAATGCATTAACTTTTCATGAGACAGAATCTCGACACTCAATAATAGGTTTAGTTTCAGATAAAATTACCAATATTACTACTCTGTTAGCTTATGCATCTAGGAATCTAGAACTTAACAGATTAAAAAACAAGATCAATATAGATTTTATTCCAAAACAAATAAAAGTATATAGATATAATTTTATTTTACAAATGGTTGGAGGAGCATTATATCTAATCATGTTCACATTTATATTGTTTTATATGATTCATCTTAGAAAAACTAATTTAGTAACTATTGGAGATTTTGCATTTGTATTTGGGATTGTAATTGCAATATCTGAAGATATTTGGCTTGCAACTTTATCTTTGCAGGATTTCTCAAGAGCCATGGGTGATTTAAGAAGTTCATTAACTATTTTACATGTGCCACAGCAAAATTTAGACTGTAAAGATGCTAAAAAACTGTTAGTAATCAATCCTAGTATTAATTTTGAGAATGTCTCATTCTCTTATAATGAAGGAAAGACAATTTTTAATGGCTTGAGTTTATCAATTAAATCCGGTGAAAAAATTGGGATAGTGGGGCATTCAGGATCAGGAAAATCATCTTTAATTAATCTTATTCTAAGGTACTTCAATACAGAACATGGAGTTATAAAGATAGATGATCAACGAATTGATACTGTATTCCAAGATTCATTAAGAGAGAATATAGCTCTTATCCCCCAAGATACGATGTTATTTCATAGAACTATTATGGAGAATATTCGATATGGTAAACAAAATGCAACTGATGAGGAAGTAATTGAAGCAAGTAAAAAAGCTCATATTCATGAACATATCATGAGTCTACCTGAACAATATCTATCATATGTTGGGGAAAGAGGAATAAAATTATCTGGAGGGCAAAGACAGAGGATTTCTATAGCTAGGGCAATATTGAAAAATTCTCCTATTTTAATTTTGGATGAAGCTACTTCATCGTTAGATAGTCTAACTGAAAAATTGATTCAACAAAGTTTAAATTTCTTTATTGAAGATAATGCTAAAACTGTTATTGCTATTGCCCATAGATTATCAACTTTAAAGCACATGGATAGGATAATAGTTTTGGATAAAGGAAAGATTGTAGAGCAAGGCACACATGAAGAATTGATATCTAATAGAAATAGTTTATATAAAAATTTATGGGATCAGCAGGAAATATAATTCAATTTCAAAAGCTATGCGCAGTTACATTTTTTTTTAAAAATAATAGCATCTGAGATTGGTCTTAAGCGCCTAACTCCATTTCCTTCATCGATATCGCCATATACTTTATTCATGACTTCTCCTTGTATCCATAGAGTTGATGAACCACCTCCATCTAAATTAATAGCATATTTACAACCAAGATTTTGCATTATTTTTGCTAACTCTATTATTGAGAGACCTTGTAAATTATTACTATCAGTAAGTTCTTGTTCTAATATACCTCTTAACTGTCGTAATGTAAGGTTATTGGCTGTAGTTTTATATTTGTTAGAAATATCTTTATTTTTTGTTTGTAGAATTAAGCTGACTTCTTCCCAGGTTATATGTTTAAGATCTTTTTTATAGGCATGTTCTACTACTACTATAATGATTGAGCCATCTTCTTTATACCCAATTGCTGTTCTTGCATGTTGATTTTTATAAAAAGAGCTTTTTTTATTATATAGATCTTTGATAATTTCGTTATTATAAATAAGCATAGGTATTCCTGTTACCGCGGAAATATTATTTTTTAATCCAGTATTTATTTCCAGGCTTAAGCTTTCTTGTTCTGCTAGGATAAAAGATTGTGGTAAGGATAATATATAGCCATCTCTTGGGATTAAGGAATTTCCATGTTCATATGTGTAAATAAAATTACCTTGTCCATCGAAAGCTATTTCTTTTCTATTATTGAAATTTGTTAGAGTTCTTTCACCATACCCACTGGTAAATAATACTAGTTCATTTGAGCTAGGGTATTGGTTGATATGACTAATTGTGATTTTACTATTTCCATTGATTAAAACAATCTCTGGGTTAATTATTTTGATTTCTAATTTTCCAGATATATCTTTGGCAACCACTGCCTGTTTTGTAGTTTTTAGGCTGTATATTGTATTATTAATTATCAGATTTTTACTTGGAACACCATCAAGTCCATTTCCTATTTCAAAAAATCCGCTATTAATTGCAATATCACTATTTGTTCTTTCTGCTATAGCAGGGATAGTTTCTCTACCAATATACGAGTTTCTAGCTTTAACAAAATCTACTTCATATTGATC
>JABSQI010000195.1 GCA_013215905.1 Legionellales bacterium
AAAAACAGAACACTAGCTAATATTCTAAGAGACGTGCATTACCAAGCTAATGATAAGGCTGAGATTCGTGTTTATCAAAAGAAAAAAGTTATAGAGCTAAGATATGCAACAATTTAGACTAGCTATTGTATGCATGTTAATTGTATTAACAATTACTGGATGTATAAATACCGGGGGAACTGAATCACTAGATTCACTTCATCAATTAAAAGCGAAACAAGTTAGAGGAAATTCCTCAGAATCTAAAAAATTTCGTGAACAAGCCATCAGAGAAACTGCAATCTCAACAGGAGCTCAGTCCGGTTTAGCTTATCAAACTAAGATTATCAACGCTACTCTAGCTAGCTATAGTAAAAAACTTGATATTATTTTTAACTTCCAACAAATGCTACTTGATGACAATATACTGTGTCCCGTTCTAATGGAAAGCACAGACAGCTTCAATATTTCTCCAAATGGGGAATCTTTGAGAATAGCAGACAAATCATTTATTATCTTAAAACAAGCTAAGTTTGTGACAACAGCCCCTAATTGGCGCAACTACCTGTGGTTAACCCATTTACCCCCTCAAAAACCAGATAATGCTTTGCTCCCTGTTAATAGACAAGAAAGAAAAATATGGAAAAAAGCTACTACCTTAGGCTGGGATTACGGTATTAAACAGGCAAATTCAATGTTTAAAAATAATCTTAATAAGCTTACTCAAGACTTCCAGGGAATGATATTGTATAAAACACTGCTAGCTCAGGGTATGGTTAGTATTCCTCATGTAGGTTTAACAGAACTTGGAATTACTGGCGATGAAAATGAAATGAGAGTAAATGACTATGTCCTTAGAATAACCGCTTTGCCGGGCTTAAACTTAGATCCAACTGAATGGAACCCAGCAATTAGACAATGACAAGTAAATCACCAGATACAATTGATACTCTAATTCCAGACGAACCAACTAGATTCGCACCATCCCACCTCAATCGATTGTTAGTATTTACTACTAAATTAGATGCATCTGACGTTACAATCCAGAGTGGTTGTCAAATATATGCCGAAATATTTGGTAGGCTTAGAAAAGTAACTAGAAGATCTCTATCAAATACAGAAGTTGGAGATCTGATTAATGAAATCTATGGTCCAAACGGTGTAGCACAAATTCTCAGTGGCAATGACATCGATACTCAATATGAATTTAGACCAAGCAGAACTGAACGACTACGATTCCGAGTCAATGCAACTGGTTGCCTTATAGAAGGTCACGATGGCATTCAAATAACCTTAAGAACTGTTCCAACAACACCACCTTCAATAGAAACACTGGAACTAGAAGAGGAAATAATTGAGTCTATGGCTCCAGAAGATGGAATAATTTATGTTACAGGAGCTACTGGTTCAGGAAAAAGTACCTTACTGGCATCTATTATCAGAAAAATTATCGAAGAAAAAGACAGCCATAGAAAAGTCTTAACATATGAATCTCCTATTGAATTTGTTTACGATGAAATTGAGACCGATTCTGCAATAGTAAGTCAATCTGAAATCCCCCGACATATCGGTTCGTTTGAACTTGGAGTTAGAAATGCTCTTAGAAGAAAACCCAGATTAATATTAGTAGGGGAATCTCGAGATGCAGAAACAATCAGTGCGTCTCTTGAAGCGGCTCTTACTGGTCATCCTGTCTATACTACACTACATACTACTGGAGTGGCTGAGACTATTCGAAGGTTAGTAACAACTTATCCAAGTGATGAACGCCAAGGAAGAACCATCGATATTTTAGAAACTATTCGATTATGTGTATGGCAGAAATTAGTTCCATCAACAGATGGAAAACGGATAGCTCTTCGAGAATTCCTAGTCTTCAATGAAGAAATAAGAGATGAATTACTATCAATTCATCATGAAAAAGTTACCGCGGCAACTAGAAAATTAGTAGAGAAACATGGACAAACAATGAATAAAATAGCGACTAAAATATATGAAGAAGGAAAAATATCTGAAAGACAATTTAAGATCCTAACCGCTACATCACAAGATCTAGGTTAAGATTAATCTCTGACTTTTCATAATTTGATAATAGAACTAACAACTTTGAAAGAATTATTCTGTAATATTAAAACAATAGAGTTTGAATTTCCTAGAGTTGGCCTTTCCCCCTCCTGTTGATAAATTAAGGTAAAATCATCTTCTGTATGCCTGATCAAAGGCATATATAATTTGACTGCATTAATTTTTACAGGATATTTATTCTTTTTAATTTCTCTATTAATAAGAATTATAACCTTCACTCTAATTTTATATATTCTCTTATCAGATATAGATGTAACATCTATCGAGTACTTATTCATTACATCACGCTCTAAGAAAATATGCTTTGAAATAACTATATTTTCCTTTCCAAGCATTTCGATTAATATTTGATGGTTTTTATCCTTATGAAAAAACATACCAAAATCACTAAAATAAATATTTAGTGCTGCAATACAATAATAATCTATCCAAAAACAACTTAGGAATAGAATTACTAAACTAGTATAATTTCTTTTAGTCATATCTATAGATGATTTGTGATTATACAGTTTAATAATAAAACTCTAATAATAGGATGTATAGCAGATAAATATTCTAATTTTGTAATATTTGCACTTTTTTTGAATCATTCGATAGTTAAAATTAGCAGTAAGACGCTACTATGCTCTTGTCAGTAAATCCCTACATTTTTCCAATTAATTTATTGTTTATATAAATATCTTGTTATAAAACAAATCATTATAATAGTAAACACCCCCACGATTATCATGATGAAGGAGTATATTATCTGTGTAGGGAAATACCCCATAATAATAACAGATAACGTAGCTAAACACATATTTAAAAAAGACATGACACTAGAGGCACTAGCTTTATCTTGTATTGCATTCGAAGCTAGAAATGCTGAAGAAGGAAATAAGGCTCCTGAAAATAGATATAAAAACATAGTCGTTATAAAAAACCACAATACGCTTGGCTTAGAACTCATAGCAAGCAAAACTAAAGAAATTAAACAAGGAATTATTAAACCACCGTTTATAAATAATATCTTAATATGACTATGTTTTTTTATTAAATAATTACTTAATAAACTACTACCAAGCATCCCCAACATGTTTATCATATTCCAATAGCCATAAAGCTCTGGATTTAAATTTAATTTAGTATATGCATATAATGGAGCAGCAGCAGAGTAACAATATCCTACTGTTGAAACAAATCCTAAAAATAATGAAAAAATTACTAAATCTATATTTTTTGCTGCTGCAATATAAGAGGTTAAAATATTTTTTGGTGAAATTTTAATCGGATTAGTAAGTGTTTCTTGAAATAAATATGTTAACCCAAACATAATTACGCCATGCAATCCTAGAAATATAAAAATATGCATCCAAGACAAATAAGTAGTAATTAGTCCTCCTAGTGTTACTGCTCCACCAATTCCTAAAGTAAAAGATACAACAGCAAAAGACATTAAATTCTCTGCTTCTCGAACTGTCAATAATTCATTAATTAGAACAAATGTACATGATAGGCCAGCAGATGCTCCTAAAGCAGTAATAAATCTACCAAATAATAGAAGCTGATAATTTAAAATTTCTGAGGATACAATACAGAATATAATCCCAAAAAAATTAATAATTAATCCTATCCTTAAGGCATATAAACGACCAAATCTATTTGCTAAAGGCGCATATATTAACTGCCCAATAACATATCCAGACAAAAATATTGATATTAGCCATTCGATTTGACCATGCCCCAATCCATATAAATTTTCTATTTCAGCAAGAGCTGGCGTTATAAACGCAGAAGACATAGAAGCTATCGAAATATAGCTTAGTAAAAGTATTTTTTTATATAGTGGCATAACCATGTACTAGATCCAAAGTAAATCTTCTAAAAATAACATTATTTTTAGTAAAAATATATTAATTTATTATTAAAAATTTACTTTGATGGATTTTAGTATATAGAATTTTATTTTTTTGATTATGTTTCTAATATTAACGTAG
>JABSQI010000196.1 GCA_013215905.1 Legionellales bacterium
ATTAAGATCACCGCATACGCTGAAGAACTATTAGAAGATTTAGATAAACTACCTGAATGGCCAAAACAAGTAAAAACTATGCAGCAAAATTGGATAGGAAAATCAGAAGGCTATAACATATGCTTTAACATTGAAGACGACAATAACTCACTGCAAGTTTACACAACAAGGATCGATACAATTTTTGGGGTCAACTGTTTATTCTTATCAATACATCATATCATATCTAGATCAATAGCATAAAAAAATGAAGAAGTTAAAAATTTTATTAATGAGAATTCAAACATAAAAGTATCTGAAGAAGAAATAGAAACTCTAGATAAAAAAGGTATTAATACAAAATTATTTGCTATTCATCCAATAACTAATAAAAAAATACCTATCTGGGTAACTAATTACGTTTTAAATGATTATGGAACGGGAGTAATCATGTCCGTACCCGCCCATTGCAATAGGGATTGGGAATTTTCAAAGAAGTATAATTTACCAATTATACAAGTTATAACAAAAGATAATGAAGAAATAGACGTTGAAAAATCTGCATTTGAAGAATATGGCATTTTAATCAATTCTGAAGATTTTAACGGACTTAGTTCAGAACAAGCTATTAATCAAATCTCAGAGTATTTAATAAATAATAATCTATGTACCAAGAAAACTAATTATCGTCTTAGAGACTGGGGAGTCTCAAGACAACGCTACTGGGGAACACCTATTCCCATAATAAACTGCCCTCAATGTGGATCTGTGCCTGTTCCTGAAAAGGATTTACCAGTTGTTTTGCCAATTGATATCGACTTTGAGAAAATTGATAAATCCCCCTTAAAATCTATTCCTGAATTCTATCAAGCAGTTTGTCCTAAATGTAGTTCTCCTGCAACCAGAGAAACAGATACATTTGATACTTTCATCAACTCATCTTGGTATTACGCACGCTTTGCAAGTTATAACCAAAACAGCGCTATGCTAGATAACAGAGCAAAATACTGGACACCCGTAGATTACTATATAGGAGGAATAGAGCATGCTGTTCTACATCTATTGTATGCCAGATTTTTCCACAAAATAATGCGAGATGAATATTTAATCAATTCTAATGAACCTTTTAAGAAGTTACTAACTTTAGGCATGGTACATAATAAAGGCACTAAAATGTCAAAATCAAAGGGAAATAGTATATCCCCATCATCTCTTATCCAAAAATATGGTGCTGATACGCTGCGTTTATATATAATATTTGCAGCCCCTCCAGAGCAACCAATTGAGTGGATTGAAAATGGTATAGATGGAGCATATAAATTTCTCAAAAAACTTTGGGCATTCTCAATTGATAATGAAGCTCTTGATATTTATAACCAAGCAAATGTAAATTCTATAAAAACACATGTGTATTGGGATTCTGCAAGTACTGAACAAAAAGATTTAAGGAAACATGTTTATGAGATTTATAAGAAGATAGACTTGGATTATAAACGTTCTCAATTTAATACTGTTGTTTCAGGATGCATGAAACTATTTAATATTATTTCTAAACACTATCAAACAGGCAAAGACTTAATTGATAAATTTTTAATCTATGAGACATATACAATACTACTCAAATCACTTTCACCAATTACTCCTCATATTTGTCAAAAATTATGGAAAAATATTGGTCATAAATCATTAATTATGGACGAAACATGGGTTGCTATTCCCAAGGACGCATTAAAATCAACTGACTTAGAATATATTGTTCAGGTTAATGGGAAATTAAGAGGAAAAATAACTATCCCGGTAGAAGAAAATAATGAATTTATTGAGCAATTTGCTATTCAACAAGAATTTGTTAAAAGACATTCTAAGAACATGACATTGAAAAAATCTATAGTATTACCAGAGCATAAACTAATTAACTTAGTATATGTAGAAAAATGATATCCAAATATTTAATTAATCTTATATTTGTATTAATAACCATCCTTCAATGCTCATGTCAGTTTTATTTAAACGAACCAGATTACCAAATATCTAAAATAGATTTAAAAAACATCCATTCCCCAATGAATAGTTATGTTGCAAATAGTATTAAGAAAGAATTTCAAAAAAATAATATAGATTTTAATGATACAAGTAGCTATGTTCTTAAAATCAATCAAGAACTTTTTTCTTATGACATAATTAGCACAAGCTCAGAAAGCTATGTTAGAGAATATAAAATTACACTGTTAATAAAATATTCTTTGGTTACGACTGATAATAAAGTTAAATTCACAAACAAAGACTCAACATCTACTATAGTTTTTTTAGATAATGCAAACGTAAATAATTATTCTAATGATTTAGATCAATATAAGATAAAATTATCTGAAAAAAATGCAAAACAAATTATTCATCAGTTAGCTAAATATCTCAGCAATAAAAATGAAAATATACTATAACCAAATTAAAGAAAATTTAGACAAAAAAATAAATGATTTTTATTTTATATATGGATCTCCTGAAAATTTAATTATAGAGGTTCAGGAGATGATCGAGGAAACTGCTATTGGCAAAGGTTTTACAATTGAGAAATATTTTTCTGATAGTAAATTTGATCCTGATAACTTGCTATTGTCTTTAGACAATTTAGAATTATTTAATCAAAAAAGATTAATTGAGATACATATTCTAGAGGGTAAATTATCTAAAAAAATTATTGATTTTATAATATCAATTTTAAATAAAAAAATAAAAGATGTGATTTGTTTAGTAAAAGCAAGTTTATTAAAAAACTCCGACATCCCTGTTAAACTAACTAGAATATTTTCATCTAAAGGTATAATTATTCCCGTTTATGAGCTCAAAATTTGGCAAAAAGAAAAATGGCTACAGAATAAAGCTGATAAGTTAAAACTTAGCTTATCTGACGAAGCTAAATTAAAAATATTAGATTACATGGGAGATTCAACTGAATCTGGAAACCAAATATTAACATCTTTACAACTTGCTTTTGGGACAGCACCTATTGACAAAGATAATATATTTTTCACTGCAGATCAAAATATTACTGGTAGCTCACTAAATTTAATTGAGTATTGTTTAAATGGTAATACTAATAAAGCGCTAGCATTACTCAATAAAATAAAAAAAGAAAATATTGACTCTACGATTCTTCTATGGAGTATATCTTTAGAAATCCGGAAATTATCATTAGCTGCAAAAGAACTATGTGAAGGAAAAAATATTAAAGAAATAATAAATCACTCAAACTCTTTTATTAAAAACTCGTATACTAAGGCACTTCAAAGACTAGGATATAAGCAAATCCTAACTATTATTTCAAGATTATCTTACATTGATAAAATTAATAAAGGTACAATATTAGGTAACTACTGGCTTGAATTAGAAGAAATAGTATTATCACTCAGCGGGAATCAGATCCTACCAGCTTTTATTAAAATAAAAACCACAAATAACTAACTATGTGATTTTTAATTTTAGCATTAAAATTAATTTTTATTTTTTAAATAGATAAAATTATTTTCTTAATTTGCTATATCCGTTTTTTATTTTAGTAATTTCCTGTATCAATATTAATTATTTTATTTATAGGATTGTTTTTCTATGTTATTTGCCTTAGTTTCATATTTGTTTAATTTAGTAAATCTATAAAATTACTGCAATAAAGCAAGTTTCTTTTCGATTTTTTTGATATTTGCTATATATTTACTCTCTAATCTCTTATCTTTAAGGTCCTTGAATATTTTTGTTGCTAGATCTAAAGATTTTTTATAATGAACAATTGCATTTTTCATATAATTATTTACCTCAAAAGACTGCCCTAACAAATAGTGTTCTCGTGCCACAAGATGATGTTGAGCGCCATAAATCTTTTTGACAATTTCTAAACTATCTTGATAAAATTTTATAGATTTTTCTTTATTCTTTACATTTAAGTTAGGCCACGGAATAATTGGACTATATTGGTAGCCATCCCCTAAAATAGGACAAAAGTAATTGGAATTTCTGATAAAATTTTCACCAAACAGGAGAATTTATGAA
>JABSQI010000197.1 GCA_013215905.1 Legionellales bacterium
AGGGTAAAATGCAACCTTCAGCTCTATCGTTGAGGTCTCGAGGAGCGCTGCCCGCGGTGAGACTGAGACAAAAAGCTGAACGCTTTAAGTCGAATCGTGCGCGCAACGAGCAGCACAGAGCCCAGAATAGGAGAAGTTAAAATGGCTTACTATTAAATTATTAAAGTATAAGTAATATATACTTCATAATCGTTTGAAGGGTTTTTTAATAAAGTTTTTACGTAATCTTTACCTTCTTCAACTACTACTTCCGGTAGTGATTTGTTTTCTTCAAAAGAAAAATTTACAAATTCAAAACCTTTGTTTGAATTATGTAAAATAACTACATAATAACTTGTTCTTTCGCTTGACCAAACGCCTTTTAATTGTTCGGTAAAGTCTTGACTTTGCATAACTATACTAAATAGCATAGCTATACCTAATAATAATTTTTTCATAATATTTAATTTAATTTAATTTCTAAGTGTATAATTACTTGTTATTATAGTTTTTTACTTTTAAATACACTTGTTGCTTTTTCTGTCGTACGTCCGCCGAAATAGGCTAAAATTACAGACATCATTACTTTTTCAAAAGTATCATTCCAAGTTTCATGTATTGTAAAAGGTATACTTTCTACACTATCTAATATACCCGCAAAAGAAAATACAACAATACACCATACTAAAACAAGTGGTCGTACATTTTTACTTAACCATGAATCTGACATAGAATCAGCTTTCCATCTTGATGTAATTGCTTCTATTTCTTTATTCTGTTGTTCGTATATTAATTGTTGTAATTTAATCTTATCATCTAAAGAAACATCTGATTTAGTTATTTCAGCTATTGCTTCTTTAGGAGATGTTACACCTTGTAATACATTTCCTAATGTAGGATTTATTACAGTTGCTGCGCCAAGCAATAATTGCCCAACGGTTGTATTTTTAAATGGTTTCTTTGACATTAACTGTTCTTATTAGTTGCACATCCAGATTTACATCTACCTTTATTAGTAAATACTACTCCATCAATAACTGCTCTAATTCCACCCATTAAATCAATATCAGGTATATGAAATCTAAAATCACCTCCACGTATTTTTGAAACTCCTTTTACACCTAAATCTAAAGGTGGTGGACCTGAATCATCTGGTTCTTCTATTGGTGGCGGTGGGGTTGGTGGGAATATTTCTTCTGATACATTAACTATTTCTACTTCGTCAGTTTTTGGTGGACAATATTTGTCTCCAGCTTGTCGGTTTTTTCCTGGTGAAGGACACGGTGCTTTAACCCATTCGTCCCATGTTTGATTTGGAAGTTCTGGATTATAAAAACCTTCACCACTGCTACTACCACCATCACCGCCACTACCACCTGGTTCTTCTATAATTTGAGTTCCAGTTCCTGGTGTTACTATTCTTGTTATAATTTTATATCCTCCATCATCTAATTCTACTCTTTCTGTAGTTGTTACAGCATCGTCAGGTCGGTATACATAGTCATAACCTTCTTGTTCATTGTCTGATCTTTGATCTGTGCCATGATTTGATTGAAGAGGACTATTTTTCATCATGCTTATAGGATTGTTTCTTTCTCTTCTTTCTTGAAGAAGTTCAGCTACAGTTTTCTTTTTAGGTTCATCTGATCTTTGATCATCAACTATATTGTAACCCAATGGAACAGCATCATAACCTTCTCCTTGGTAGTCCTTCATGATATAATCTTTATTAGGATTTCCAGCTACAATTTTACCATCTACAATACTAACTAGTCCTCCACCTTGTACCATCATTTCATATATCTGATCTGCAGTTACTTGTTCTTCAGGTATATTTTTAAAAGCTTTTGCGTCTTTGTCCCACTCACCTTGTTGAACATTATATTGATTTGTACCACCTATTGATTTACCTCTTTTACCTGTATCAACTACAACTCTTCCATGTTGATCTCTAAAAATATCTATACCAGTTAATCTACCAAAAAATCCTCTTTGTTTTTTAGATCTTTTAAAGTTTTTAATTCTATCAAAATCATCAGCTCTAAAATTACCGCCAGTTATAGCTCCTTGGTTATAATAATCTGCTAACTGATTAGCATATTCCATAGCTATTTCTCTTTCAGTTCTTCCTCTTACTTTTTTATCAGCTTTTTGACCAAACGTGCTTTGTCCTTTTATTTCTCTAAACTGTCTTTTACCAGTAACATTTCTACCGTCATGTACATGTTCCCATGGATTACCTGATCTATCAGTCACATTGTGTTTTAAAGGACTAATGCTTTTGCTAAATGGATTATTGTGTTGTCTATATCCCATAATTAATATTTTTCAAATGGATCTGTTTTTGCGTATGCTTCGGCCTCCCATGGTAAGTTTTGAGCGCCTTCTTTCATATCGTCTCGTGAATATTTTTTACCTTTCCAATAAACAAAGTCTTCATCATAGTCTAAATCACCTCGCTTCATTTGATCTATGTGAACTTTTTCATGTTCTATTACACTTCGCCTTTCTTCTGGATCAGTTATCTTATCTGATACTAATATAGTACCATTATTATTTGCTTTACCTAAAACTCCTTCTTCAAGATCGGTAGCGTATATAGGAGTATTATCACCTTGAAATGGAGGGTTTATTTTAAAACCGTTACCTAATCTTATTTTCATTGCTTGTAAGGAAATTTTTTATTTAAATAGTCTTGTCTTTGTTGACATCCACAGGGTTTATTAAGGCTACTTGCAATTCTTTGCACAGCAGCCTTAATTCCTGTTTTTTGTGTGAAGTTAGCTATACTATCGCCTAAACCTCTAGGTTTCATATTTAGCTAATTAAAATATCTTTCCAGTATACTCTTAATGCTGGATCGTATTTTGCATTTGGGTCATCACTATCTAATGGTAGGATAACACTAGCTTTTATACCACCTGGGTTAGCAGTAATTGCTCTATTAACAGCTTTTTTCATAAAAGCTAAATAGTTTGTTGCAGTTGGTACGCTTGCAGCTGGAGCTGTAGCATCAGCAGTTGTAGCACAAGTTACTCTACAAGATAAACCACCGTTTAACTGAAGAACAACATTGTATTCTCCACCTGCACCAGCTTCTGCTTTAACGCTTAATATATCGTCAACTGCTACTAAATTGTCACCATCTAATGAAGGATCTGCAGCACCTGTCGCTAAATCGTATCCACCAACAATGTTAAAGTTAATAAATTTTGCCATGTTTTTAATTTTTAATGTTAATATATATTTCTAAATTTCTTTGGTTTTATACAGATCCATGACTGTTTTTTTATTCATCAAGAATATTAGCACCTGGAATATCAAATCCATAAGGATTTACACCTGAAGAAGTAGTGCTCAATATTTTGTTAAGATCAACTCTACCGCTTTCATCAAACTCTACTCCATCTGCTTTTAATTGAGCTTCTCCTTTTGCTTGCATATAATTTGTATAGTTATCATAATCAGCAGTTTTATGAGCCAAACTACCTAATTTATACATTTTTTTACCATCTTCATTATATCTAAAATCAGGGTCTCTATTTGCAATCTCTTGTTGTCTTTTTATGTCTGCTTCTTTTTTCTCAATCTCTTTAAGCTTTTGTTTCTTTTCAATTGCTTGGCCAACTTTTTTACCAGCTTTACCAATTGCATCGGCAACTTTAGCTTGAGCATCTAGTGTTGGTTGAATATCTGGTACTAAAATTGACCTACCATCTTTACCAACCATTGAACCAA
The DNA here is from genome assembly GCA_013215905.1 of Legionellales bacterium. Next base: position 3,718 of record JABSQI010000197.1, read on the forward strand.
GCTTAGGTATATTAAAACTAGTTTGCATAGTACTTTTATATTGACTTAATGGTGATCTATTATTGAAACCTATCTTAAAAGAACTTCTATCTTTTAGAAAATTAGTTTTAAACTTACCTAAAGTATCCATATTATCCCGCGTGATAACCTCTTAATGCAGCTTCTGCTTTTGATTTACTAGCATATTTAGCTGGCCAAGGTTTATCAGTTTTATTACTAATAACTCTCCATGCTCCACCCATTTGCTTAATACATCCGCTTCCGCCTTCTGATTTAGCACATGCATTTAGCGGTGA
>JABSQI010000198.1 GCA_013215905.1 Legionellales bacterium
TTTAGGTACCCCATCTAGTTCTATTCTATCTTGGGGTTTGGATGGTCCTGCTATTGATGGGGATATAGTATTTAAATCAATTTCTAGGGTATCTGAGTATTTTGTTGGTTTATTCTCATCAAACCAAATTCCTTGTAAACGGGCATATTGTTCTACAAAATTACATAATTCGTCTGTTCTGCCAGTAAATGATAAGTAATCAATCGTTTTTTGATCTATTGGGAAGTATCCGCAAGTTGCTCCATATTCAGGAGACATATTAGCTATTGTAGCTCTATCAGCTAGTGAGAGACTTTTTATTCCGGAACCAAAATACTCAACAAATTTTCCTACGACACCATATTTTCTAAGAATTTGCGTAATAGTAAGTACTAAGTCTGTAGCAGTAATTCCCTGTTTTAGGCTACCTACTAGTTTTACTCCTACTACTTCAGGTAACATAATAGGAATTGGTTGTCCCAGCATAGCAGATTCTGCTTCAATTCCTCCAACTCCCCAACCTAGAACACCTAAACCATTTATCATGGTGGTATGACTATCAGTCCCTACAAGTGTGTCAGGAAAACTAATTAATTCTCCTTTAATTTCTTTTGACCAGACAACATTAGCAAAATATTCTAGATTAACTTGATGACATATTCCAGTTCCAGGAGGAACAACTCGTAAATTGTTGAATGATTTTTGGCTCCATTTTAATAATTGGTATCTTTCTATGTTCCTATGAATTTCAAGTTCGGTATTGGATTTCAATGCTGCAGATGTTCTATATTTGTCTACTTGAATAGAATGATCTATTACCAAATCTACTGGTATGCTTGGATTGACTAATTCAGGGTCAAGATTTTTTTCAGCTAATTTAGCTCGCATTGCAGCTAAATCTACTATAGCAGGTACTCCAGTGAAGTCTTGCATTAGGACTCTGCTAGGATTGAAGAAAATCTCATTATCTATATTGCTACCTGTAAGCCAATTTTTAAATATATCAACTTTACTATCTGAAGGATCATCATTCCTAAGTGAATTTTCTAGTAAGATATTTAAACTATAAGGTAATTTTGCTACATCTATATCAGTTTGTTGAGCAAGTAGTTGAAGATCATAATAACTGTAATTTTTGTTGTCTATATTAAAAGTATTTTTACATTGATTTTTCAAATTGATCTTTTGCATAAAAATCCTCCTTGCATAGTAAATTGTAGCTTAAAATGTATTCAATGACAAACCATCTCTTGTAAGAAAATATTAGATGGATAATAATTGAATGGGCTGCTTTGTGGATTTAATTGTGAGAAAAAAAAATAGAATAATTTTTACTGGGGGCGGTTCTGCAGGACATGTTGTCCCATGTTTGCCAATAATAGAAAACTTCATAAATAGTGGTTGTGATGTTCGTTATATTGGTTCCTATGCTGGAATTGAATGCAATATAATTTTAAAAAAAAAGATACCCTATATTCCTATCTTTACTGGTAAATTTAGAAGATATTTTAGTTGGGAAAATTTTTTAGATCCTTTTAAAATCGTTTTAGGGATCTTTCAGTCAATAGTAATAATATTTAAATTAAAACCATCGGTTATTTTTTCTAAAGGTGGGTTTGTTGCTTTTCCAGTTGTTTTAGCTGGATGGTTAAATAGAGTTCCAATTGTGATTCATGAGTCTGATATAACTCCTGGACTTGCAAACAGGTGGAGTTTCTTTTTCGCAAAAAAGATATGTTTAACATTTGCTAATCAGGATGTAGGAAAAAAAGGTAAGTTTATATTTACTGGAACTCCGATAAGAGATGAAATTCTAAATGGAGATGCTAACATAGGTAAAAATATTTGCAGGTTTTCTAGAGAACAGCCCGTTATTTTATTTATCGGAGGTGGGAATGGATCACAGGTAATCAATATGTTAATTGAGAATAATTATGAAGATATAATTAGTAAATTTAATGTTATTCAAGTAACAGGGATTAGTAATAAAAATACAATTTTAACAGATCGTGGTTCACATATTGTGTTTAAATATGTACAAGATGAATTGTCGCATTTATTTGCATATGCTGATTGCATTGTATCGCGTGCGGGATCAAATATAATTCACGAAATATTAGCTATTAGTAAACCACATATTTTAATTCCTCTATCTAAAAAAATAAGTAGAGGAGAGCAAGAACTTAATGCTAAATATTTTAATAAACATTATGGAAGCATAATATTAACTGAAGAACAAATAGATAGTAAATTCATAGATGTTCTATATAATACAATGAACAACATTGCTGAATATAAAGATGATTTATTACCTTTTAAGTGTGTTAGTGGGAATGATAAAATTATTTCTATACTAAGTAAGTATATAAATTAGGTTGGTAAAAAATGGATATAAAAAAAACTACTGATTTCATAAATAATCTATGGCAAGGAACTATTCTTGAAACTTTAAAAGAGTATATTCGTATTCCTAATAAATCCCCTCTATTTGATAAAGACTGGGAAAAAAATGGTTATATGAATGAGGCTGTAAAGTTAATACAACAATGGTGCAATGCTAATGCTCCAGAAGGTATGAAATTACAGGTAGTGCAAGAAAATGGTAAGACTCCTTTAATTTATATTGAAGTTGAAGGTGATCCATCAAGGGGAACAGTATTGTTTTATGGTCATCTTGATAAACAACCTGAAATGCAAGGCTGGGACAAGAATTTAGGACCATGGAAGCCTGTGATTAAAGATAATAAGCTTTATGGTAGAGGAGGAGCAGATGACGGATATGCAATATTTTTAATAATTTCTGCAATAAAGGCTTTACAGGCTCAAAACCTACCACATGCTAAGTGCATTATCATTATTGAAGCCAGTGAAGAAAGTGGTAGTATAGATTTACCTTTTTATATTCAAAAGATGGAACTATCAAAAGTAAATCCAGATCTTATATTTTGCTTAGATTCAGGATGTGGAAACTATGAGCAAATGTGGGTGACTACCTCTTTAAGAGGTATTGTTGGCGGTAAATTGAAGGTTCAAGTTACTGGAGAAGGGGTGCATTCAGGTTTGGCTAGTGGTATTGTACCTTGTAGTTTTAATATTATTAGACAATTACTGAATAGAATTGAAGATCAAGATACGGGGATAATCAATATACCTGAATTACAAGTTGATATTCCTTTAAATAGAATACAAGAATCAAAAGATGCTGCTGAAATTTTGCAAGATAAAATTTATCAAGATTTACCTTTCTTGAGAGAGACAAAACCTATTAATAACAATAATGTTGAGTTATTGTTAAATAGAACTTGGCGTTCATTTTTATCTATAACTGGAGCTAATGGGCTCCCTGGTATTGAATTAGCTGGTAATGTTCATAGGACTTATACAGAGTTAAAATTGTCTATTAGAATAGCTCCAACTTTGGATGCAAAAAAAGTGGCTTCTACATTAAAAAAAGTATTGGAAAAATCTCCTCCCTACAACTCTCTTGTAGAGTATAATGCTTTTGAGGTTGCTTCAGGGTGGAATGCTCCTTTGACTGATGAAAAGATCCATGCATTAACCGATGATGCCTCAAGGATTTTTTTTGGTAATGGTGTACAGTATATTGGTGAGGGCGGGAGTATACCATTCATGTATATGTTGGGAGAAATGTTCCCCAATGCTCAATTTATTATTACCGGCGTACTAGGACCAAAATCTAACGCTCACGGGCCTAATGAATTTTTAGAGCTAAATTATGTAAAGAAATTGACTGCATGCGTTGCTCATATATTGGGTAACTTTATTAATAAATAAACTAATTACTCATGAATTGATCAATATGTCTTATATCAGCTCTACTATATGTCTTAAATGAGAGGTTAATATGATAATATTTACCAATATTGATATAGTGTGTGAGCGCACTGAATAACTAAAAAAGGAACTGATAATGAGAAGTCTAATAATTAAAGTTATATTAATGTCTATAGTGGTTTATTCACCACAATTTGCAAATGCTGCAAATCATGCTAAGAAATCT
>JABSQI010000199.1 GCA_013215905.1 Legionellales bacterium
AAAGAAGAGATAATAGATTTGAGCAAAGGCAAGGTAATCGTCAGCAAAGGCAAGGTAGTCGTCAGCAAAGACAAGGTAATCGTCAGCAAAGAGGGGGAATAGGCGTTAATAAAATTAAAAATTTTGAAAGATAAAGAAATATATCTACAACTATTTACCTTTGAACAAGTACAAAATATTGCAACAGATTTCACGAAAATTTATAGAGTTTGGTATAATTTATGAACCAAATTCAAAATATATTATTAGTCGATATTATCGATTGGAAAAATTAGTATTTTTATTATGGTCTTGAGTAGGTTGGGAATAATCCTTAGATTTCAGTTCATGTTGTTCTGTCATACTAGAAATTATTTGCTCTCGAATTTGATTACATTCCATTTCTTGTTTTTTATTTACTCCATAAAAAGATATTTCGGCGTCTTTGCCGTATTGATCTATAATCATTTTTATTGCTATTTTCATAGAGGTAGAGTTATATTCTTTCATATGAATAGCTTCAACTCCAATAGTTAGTTCTGATATATTACTCTCGTTCTGATAAGTGCATTTTAGTAAATTGCCTTGCTGCTCAAATTTAGGGTTGCTAATATTAAAATTTGTTGAGAAATAATTCACGGAATTTTCAAATTGTTTCTTGAAATCTTCACTTCTTAATATTTCCACTTGAGTAGGATATACTTCAACATTTTCTTGAACACTTGTTTGTGAATTATGTAAGTCGCTTAATTTCTGATAGGATGAAATTTTACGTCTCTTTAATTTTTCTATTTTAGGGATTTCAAAACTTGTATTATCAGTTAAATTTTTATAATTTTTATTGTAATGTTTTCTTTTTTTCGATGTAAAAATGGTATCTGTTAAATAATCTTTCATTTTTTTGAATTTAGGCTTGTTAAGTTTAGCATTTCTTTGGTTCAATTTAGCGTCTTTTTTTATTGCTTTATAGAGTGATTTGGGTAAGGTATCCTTAAGATTTACAATGCCTTGGCATCCAGGAGCATTATATTCACAGAGCAATTGTTGATGCTTTGATCTAAAATGGTCAACGAAAATATCGATAAATTTCTGATCATCATGGCTTTTGGGGAGTTTTCCATACTTATGATAGTATATGAGCATGCAGTCTGTATGCATGAGCTCTAAGCCTTTTCTATCTTTCCCACTTTTACAATGTCCAAATCCGACTCCACCTAGTTGAGATATTATTAATTGTTCATATGAGGCTAGAAATAGATTGTTATTTTTCTGTGAAACTTTAAATTTGTTTCTTTTAATCCTATTCCAGGCAGTTGCAAAAAAGAATCCGTTGCCCTTAGAATCTCCTAGTTTATGATCTACCATATTTTTATATTCATATATAGCTGCTAGAGCAAGTTCGTATCTAGCTTTTTGACTAGGATTCATATTACCTGTTACCAAATTTTTGTTTGAATCTAAATTTTTTAAACGAACATCCTGATATTGCTCATCTAAAGATAATCTTTTAGGAAAATTTGGTTTAAATTTAGGATTATTAGTTCTCTTAAATGCAATTAACTCTAAGGTTTTTAAGGAAATATCAATTAATGATCTTTGTTTATTTTGAATAGTGTCTGGTTGATCTGCTACAACTCTTTCACTATTTACTGCGTAATTAGTTCTGATCCCTCTAAGTTTTACCCCAGGATAATTAGTGAGTTGTTTTCTATTCTGCTTATAATCATTTAAAGTTTTTGAAAAAGCGTTATCGGCTTCCTCTACCATTTTGGTATTGTTATCAAAATTTAGTGTTCCTTCATTGCCTTTTCGGTATAGCCATTTTAAGAACTGACCACTTTGTCCTCTTCTAACCTGTTCAATTTGTGAATCTGCTTTTAATGGAGATAAATTGCTACCATATAAGATAGGAAATTCAAAGTTATCTTGTTCATCAATCTGAATATCCCAATCGTTTTCGAATGCATTTATTTTTTCTTCTATTTTTATTGGGTTAAGTAATTGATCTACATTTTGTTTTGTTAGTCTCCCTCTACAATTTTCTAATGAATTGTTTAATACAATATTTTTTGATTCTAAATCTCCTCGAATTGCTTCTACATTTGAAGATGAGCCTCTTTCAGATTTAGATGAAAATTTAATATCTCCATTTTCATCAAAGATCATTAGTTTATGATGACCGTAATTTGCAAGACCTGGATAGTTTCTAATGGTAGCCGGTATAGTATTAAGAGTTTCATTTAATTGTGAAACTATATTATCACTAAGGATCTGATCGTTTTCTTGGTAATTTTTGTATACACTCTTAAGCTTATTTTTAAGATAATTTTTATGCCAAGAATCCAAGCGTTGGAACCAAGCAGGAGCTTCTTGTTTATAAATTTCAAGATATTCTTTTGCCTGGTTTTTAGTTAAGTTAGTTATGGGTTCAAATATTTGTACAATAGTATCATTACCGCTATTATAAACCGTTAAAGTTGTAGGTCTTTGTTGCTCCCAAGAGACAATATTTTCAGCGTTTCTTAATTCTAATAAAGATTTCTCTAATGTCATACCGGTAGCTTTAGAAATAAACTCTGTTAGACTAGCCATATAAGAGAAATAGTCCTTCTCTAGTTTTTTATAATATTTTTCTTTTTCATCATCTGAGGCATCCTGTGATACTGGCTTTCTTTTCATACTGATTTCATTATGAACTTTTTGTAACTTAGTATTATGCTGTTTAAATAGATTTAAATAGTATTCCTTTGTTTCTGGATCTGTAAAATAATTTTCTAGTAGGAGTTCAGTCGATTTGACAAAATTATGTATTCTTTTTTCTAAACTAACACGGTATGGTCGAAAATTTTCATTAATGTTTTCAACATCAACAGGCAATTGGTCAAAATCAAGACCATTATCCTTAGTGAGGTTTCTAATTCTAATAGGAGGTGAGCCTCCAATTTTGTCATAGATTTGTCTTAAAGATACCATTTTATCCTAAGTTATTTAAATAATGAAAAAATAATTTCTTATAATATTGTAGTAGATGGGGTATATAAATCTTTATTAATTTCATATAAGAAATGTTCTTAATATAATTAATTAGTTTAAGCGGTTATAATTTTAAGGGTAGAAGAAATATTGTAAGAAGTTATGGTGTGTAAATTATAGGCTACATGTTGATTTTAAAGTATTAAGAGAATTTAATATACTATTTAAGTGATAGATGTTTTAGTAAGCTACCCCAAACCTAATAGAGGCGCCGATTGATTTTTTATTGGTAACAGTGTTATTAGGTTCGTATTTTATTTCAAATGATGAAAATGTATATGGTAGAAATACGGTATTAAATGTAGCATTTATTCTATATCTTGGCTGTTCATATATATTTTTGTTTATAAGGTTATCATATCCAATACCTGTACTACAGAATTTTCCTTTAATCTTAAAATTATAATATCCCTCAAGTCTACTTGCGAGTAAACGACGGTCTATTTTCTTTTTGCTAAGAGCTGTTAATAAAGATGTTCTAATACCTATTTGGTTAACTTCGATAGCCATAAAAGGAAAGAGAGCAGAGCCAACATTTTTAGTTTCTTTGTCTTTTTTACCTTTCTTAAATGTTTGTTCGCTCTTTGTTATAAAGCTTAGCCCAACATCTAATTTAACTTTCTTGTATGTTAGATGATATTTTGCATCAACACCTATTTTTCTTTTTTCGTTTTGGACAAAAAAGTCTCCTGTTAGAGATTCATGTAATTTATAGCCGGCTTTTATTACTTGACCAGATTCTTTACCAATTTCACTTATAATTGACTCTGAAAGTTGAGTAGAAGCATATGTTCCAAAGGGCATAAATAATTGCCCAATGGTAAAATATCTTGGGAATATAGGAATATAATCTTGGGCATCAAAAGTAACAAATGCTCTATCAAGTTTTACAGAATGATTATTTGTTGTGGCGTGTTGTCCAAATTTGAAAGCTAAGTGGCCTATAACATTTTTGCGTACTATGCT
>JABSQI010000002.1 GCA_013215905.1 Legionellales bacterium
AAGCTATAATTGCCGATGTGCAAGAAAAAAATGAAAAAATATCTGTTAATACTATCACAGATAATTTCATTGACATGCCTGGAGGAGGATCAAAATTTGTTGTTCGTTTTGACAATGCAACAAATCGTTATTGGGCAATAACGAACAAACAAAAAAATCCTAAAGCATATCGAAATAATTTGGTGTTAATATCATCTCCTGATTTAAAACACTGGAAAATTGAGTATAAGATATTTGAATCTACAAATATCAAAAAGCATGCTTGGCAATATATTGATTGGCAATTTGAACAAAATGATATTATATTTGTAAACCGCATGGCATTTGATGATGCAGAAGGAGGAGCGTTAAATGCACATGATGCAAATTTTCTGACATTTCATAGAATTAAAGATTTTAGGAAAAACTATAGAAAGTGATTTTGTTCAAAGGGGTATTTGTGCATGAATAAGAAAGTCTAATCGTTTTATACCATAATAAAAAATTTTAAGAAAAGGGTTTATAGATAATATAAAATCTGTTTGAGATAAGCGTGATTTATAAAATATACTTAAAAAAGAATTTTGAGATTAACCAAAGGGGATTTATTGGATACTTTGTCGCCTTCCAAGTTCACATAAGTCAGATTTCTAAGCACTGGTAAAAAGGATATATTTGATACATTATTGTAACTTAAAGCCAGCGTTTCCAAGTTTTTGAGATTAGATAAATCTTATATATTGCAGATGATGTTTTATCTAAATACAGTTCTATTAAATCTTTAAGATCAGCTAAAGATGAAATATCATATATTTTTTTATTATCAAAAATTGAATCCATTAAATTTTTTAAGCTAGATAAAGATAAGATATCTGATATCTTATTGTTACTTAAATTCAAATGGTACAACTTCCTTGTTCATACAGTTGCGTAAAATAATTCCAAAAATGCAAGAAAATTAAATAAATTTTGAATTTTTACGAAATTTATAGTATAGATTTGTGTTTAATTGTATTTAAAAATTATAAATATCATAGTATTTAAGAACATGGAATTGAGAATTTTATTTGTAACTTTTTTATTTTTAACAAATGCTTATGGCACTTTTACCCAAGATAATATGACTGCACTCTTTTATAGTCTTGGTAAAAATGTTGAATCTACTGATGGATATGCAAAAGGAAGATGCGGGTATTATCATTATGTGATTAACAAATCTGAAAATAATGAATTAGGTTATATTACTAAGAAAATTAAGGAGTCTCTAACTGAATATGATTACTATCAAACAGTAGATCCAAATGCTAAATTTGCTGTGCATACATTACAATATTTACAAGCAGAATCAATATTTATTATTATTGTTAAGAATATTAAGGATAATAAAATATTTTATGAATATTATACAGTACAAGTTAAAAGGACTTTTTGTCCATTTAAAGATGCATCAGGAGCTTTGGGGTTTACTAGATCTTTATTTTTTGATCTAGGAATATTTGATTTAATTCATATAGCAACGGGAAGGGCTTGTGAATATGGTGCTGGTTATCAAGAATTTATTAATATAAAAAGAAGAAATACTAGAAATAAAAACTACCATCGTGACTACAATTTAACACATTGGTAAACCTATTTATAAGGAAATTTTGTTGCACAAGGTAGGATAGAATACATGTCAATACCCCACCCATCTGAATAAACTCCAAATTTGAGATTGATAGCAATTAGACAGAATTGTTTGTGTTGAAATATTTTTTTAAGATGTTTTTAACTTCAGGTATTGAAGTATAGAGAAATTTCCTCATATTTAATTGTTCCCCAGAAGCGTTCTCATGGGATTGCAGTTGGGTATGCGACGTTCCGCTAGTCTGATCCTTTGCTTATGGAAGCGAACGTGGTTTTTCGGTCCATATGTTCTTGTAACCGATAAAGTGAACCTTTTAAACTCTGAGAGACTAAATCTTGCCATCGTTTTAGGGAGAATTTTATATCGTTAGATAAATACAAGATCTTCAAAAAAAGCTCCATGTTTACCATCAGTTAAATGTATTTCTATTACCCAACCACCTTTGTCAAAATGTATAGCTTCTTCATTTTCTCTTATTTTAATAAGCGATTTTTTTGTTGGAAATTTACCTAGCCTATGTCCAGCAGTTTTAGCAACATGCAAATATCCAGTTTCATCTATCAAATGTTTTATCTCAAAAAATAAATTTTTAGGTGAATAAGAAGTTATGTTTGCAGAAGCAATACTTAATACGTTTTTTGCCGAATCAATCATGTTTTGTAAATTTTGACTTGAGCTAACTAACCATGTTTCTGCATAATCAACCTCAAACCCTTTAATAACAATCCCAATATCAATAGTAACAATTCTACTTAATGTCTTTTCCGAGGGTTTATAACTAACCTCTGGAATTGCCGTAGAGCTATCGAATTTAATAACTATTGGATGCCAAAGCCTATCAATATCATTATGCTGCTTCAAAAAATCACTAATTTTTGTATATGCTTCTTTTTCGGTAATACCTATATATAGTAATTTTTTTAATTCTTGGAAGATTAATTTGCCATAATTTTGTATTTTTAAATGTGTGTCTTTAATATTAGTCATTTTATCCATTGTGATACAGTATCAATATTCAGTAGAATATCAAGAAGAATTAAAAAGTAAATAATTTAAAATATACAAAGATAAATATTTTGTAATATATTAAAGGACATTAAGAGAAGGTTTATTAATAAGATGAAATCTATTTGAGATATGCTGGATTTATAAAATATAAAAAAAAAGAATTTTGAGAATTTAATGTTTGTGTTACACACAAAGTAATCATTTCTGTCCATTAGGATTTTACAGTCTTCTTGTTATTAAGGTGTTTATTGACTTTGGTCAGTAATATTGTTACTTTTCTTTAAAACAGAGCTTGGTAATAGAATTATGATGTATACAAGAAATATTAAAGATCAGATGGCTTTTGGACGTATTCCTGCTTATTGTAAGTATGAGTTATTTATGGAAAGGTATCGAAGTGTAGCTGAGATTTTAAGAGCTAATCATGTTTTGGGCCCTTCTACCCAGTACTTAGATATTGGATGTGGAGAGGGATATATGAAATATTTTTTTGATAAGAATGAAGGTATTTGGTATGGCGTTGATTGCTGGAAAGAGCGAATAGATGTTTGTAAAGAATTAGGGTATCAAATGTTTGATTTGGATATAAATTCTACTAAATTACCATGGGAAGATAATAAATTTGATGTAGTTTTCGCTTGCCATGTAGTAGAACATTTATCAAATTTAGAATTTGCCTTTACTGAAATGAAAAGAGTATTAAAACCTGGAGGTTATATTTATATTGGGGTACCAACAAAACCACCTATTATATCTCATTTAGTTGGCCTTATTCATAGTATGAAAACTAAAGAACTTGGTGAAACACAACACTCGTTTTACTCTGGTTCTGCAAGAAAAATGTTTCAGAGTCTATTAGGAGAGCAATATCAGCTTGTAGATATGCGGGGATTAAGGATTGTATCAGCAAGAAGACTATGTAATTTGGAAAATAACTACTATTTTTACAAACTTAATACAGTGTTGGCAAAATATTTAACTTATTTATCTCCTGAAATTAATATAATTTTCAAAAAAACCTCATAGTATTTTGCAATTTTCATAAAAATTTACTATTAGTTAATGAGTTAGCAGCATGGTTGTTTTTTAATATAGATAGTCTATATTTATTACTATGCACATTTAGCTTATTTCTAGAAAACCTGAATTAGTTAATAACCTAATAAAAAGATAAAAATTTGATTAAATTGTTTTTTAATTGCCATAAATTGTGTAAAATATAATAAATTTCATCATTGTTATTTAAATATGGTCACTGCAAAAAAAATTATGTGTGTTATTGGAACTAGGCCAGAAGCCTTGAAAATGATTCCAATAATTGAAAAATTACATTCTTCAGAGCTTTTTGAAGTACAAGTTGTGGTTACAGGTCAACATCGAGAGATACTAGATCAGATGCTAAGTATTTTAGATATTGAAATTGCCGCTGATTTTAAATTAATGACTAAAAATCAGTCTCTAGCATCTTTAACTGCAAATCTGATACATAAGTTTGATGAGATAATTCAAAAGATCACACCTGATATGATCATAGCTCAGGGAGATACTACAACTACTATGGTTGCAGGATTAATATCTTTTTATTACAAGTTACCTTTTGCTCATATAGAAGCAGGACTACGATCTACTGATATATATAGTCCTTTCCCAGAAGAATTAAATAGGCAGATATCAGGTAGGTTAGCAACTTTGCATTTTGCTCCAACTGAGAAATCAAGAGATAATTTGATACGGGAAGGGATTAGTAATAATATTTTTTCGGTTGGTAATACTGTAATTGATACTTTACAAAGATATGTTAAGACAGAATCTAGCCAGGATATAAAAGATGATAAAAAAATTATTTTGGTTACTTGTCATAGAAGAGAGAATTTTGGAAAAAGGCTAGAAAATATTTGTGAAGCTCTTTTGCAGATAGTTAATAAATTTCCTTTTGTTGAGATACTATATCCTGTTCACCCTAATCCAAATGTTAAAGATATTGTTTACGATAAGTTGAATAACCATGAGCAAATTAAGTTAATAGAACCTTTGGGATATCAAGAATTAGTTGAAGCAATGCAAAGTTGTTATTTAGTGTTAACTGATTCTGGTGGGTTACAGGAAGAAGGCCCTGCGCTGAATAAACCTGTACTTGTTATGCGAACAGAAACTGAAAGGCCAGAAGGTATAGAAGCTGGTGTAGCAAAATTAGTTGGAGTAGAGACTAATGACATTATAAGAGAAGTTTCAGAGCTATTAGAAAATCCAACACAGTATTCTAAAATGCAAAAAAAATATTCTCCATACGGAGATGGCTTAGCTTCCGAGAGAATTATAGAAGTAATCTCTAATTATTTTGATAAAGAAGACACTTCTGATATTGGGCCTAGATCTGAATTTAAATTTATTGATTGATTAAATTTTGTGAAAAACCTGGCTGATACCTTTTCTTGTAGTTAATATATTCTTATTTTAATAAAAATAGTCTATAGTTCTTAGAAATATCATATTAAAAATGGTATAATCTTCCTTTGTCTGTATTTAATTCAATGTATTAATCTTATGAGCTTATTAAATTTTGTAATCTTTTTATATATGGCAATTATTTTTGCTATAGGTATTAAAGCAAGTTTTAGAGTAACTAAAATATCGGACTTTGTTCTAGCTGATAGAAAGCTTAGTGGCTTAATTACTGCTTTCGGGGCAGGCGCATCGGATATGAGTGGTTGGTTGTTAATGGCTTTACCCGGGTATATTTTTACATTTGGCGCAAATAGGATATGGATGCCATTGTCTTTGATAACTGGAGCTTATATAAATTGGCAATTTGTGGCAAAAAGACTAAGAGTATATACTGAAGTAGCTGGAAACGCATTAACAGTACCTTCTTATTTAAGTAATAGATTTTTTGAAAATGCTGTCCAAGTGAGACTAGTGACATCTTTAGTTATTATTGTTTTTTTCACAGCCTATGCTAGTGCAAGCTTTGTTATGTGCGCAAAAACTGCTGGGAAATTATTTTCGATAAGTTATCTACATGCTTTGATAATCAGTGCAATTATTATGACTAGCTATACTTGTTTAGGAGGTTTTTTAGCGGTAAATTGGATTGACCTGTTTCAAGGAAGTTTAATGTTTATTGCATTAATCATAGTTCCTTCTGTTGTTATTTATCACTTAGATGGATTTGAAGCAACAATTGGTAGTTTGTCATTAATTCCAGAATATTGGTCACTGTATTTAGAACCAAGCCAGCTTATCAGTGATATTGGATGGGGGTTAGGTTATTTTGGTCAGGTACATGTCTTGACTAGATTTATGGCTATTAGAAATCATCAAGAACTTCCTCTAGCAAAAAACATCTGCATGCCATGGATGATCTTATCAATGTTGGGAGCTATATGCTGTGGTTTAGTAGGACGAGCGCATTATTATGATTTACCTGATCCTGAAATGGTTTTTATTAATTTGGCAATTGATTTATTTACCCCTTGGATGGCTGGTGTTTTAATTGCTGCAGTTTTATCTGCAATTATGAGTTCAATTACGGCGTATATATTAAATGCATCCAGTACTTTAGTAGAGGATTTTTATCGAAAGAAGTTTCGCAAAAATGCCACCGAGAATGAGCTATTGTGGGTTGCCAGAGGAGGTGTTCTTGTTATCTCTATAATATCTGTAATATTTGCTTTAGAACCAAGGAAAACCATCCTAGCTTTAGTAGAGTTTGCCTGGTCTGGAATAGGGGCAAGTTTTGGGCCGGTTATACTAGTAAGTTTATATTGGAAAAACATGACTTCAAAAGCTGCGGTATATGGCATGGCAATAGGTGCTAGTTGTGTTTTGGCTTGGTCATATTTACATGACGTCCATTATCTTTTCCAGATAGACGGAATGTTCCCAGGTTTTATTTTAAATTTAGTGACGATCTACTTAATTAGTAGATATGGAAATTCTGTAGATAAAAAAATGTTAAAAGATTTTGAAACAACACAAAATATTTTGTCATCGCAATAAAATCATGAGCAAGAAGTTTGATGTAATCGTAGTAGGTGGAGGTCATGCAGGAATAGAAGCAGCTATGGCTGCATATCGCATGGGGGTGAATACTGTACTTATTACAAATAGTAAGGATGATCTTGGAGTTATGTCATGTAATCCTGCTATAGGTGGAATTGGTAAGAGTCATCTAGTAAAGGAAATAGATGCTTTAGATGGAATTATGGGGCGTGCAATAGATAGAGCCGGGATTCAATTTCGTAAGTTAAATTCTAGTAAAGGGCCAGCTGTTTGGGCTACTAGAGCCCAAGCGGATAGAGAGCTATATAAAAAAGCAATTAAAAATATTGTCACAGTTGAATCTAAATTAGAGATTATTGAAGGTCAAGTTGTTGACTTATTAATTGAAAATTGTAATGTAATCGGAGTTAAAGTTAATACGGATATTGTTTATGGTCAAGCAGTAGTATTAACAGTTGGGACTTTTTTAGCTGGAAAAATTCATATTGGTGAGCAAAAATTAGCTGGGGGTAGGGTAAACTCGACACCAAGTAATATGCTTGCAACTAAGTTAAGAGAAATTTGTCCTAATGTTGCTAGATTAAAAACAGGAACTCCTCCTAGATTAAATAAAGAAACTATTAATTTTGATATTTTAGAAGTACAAGAAGGCGATAAACCAACACCTGTATTTTCTTTCTTAGGTAACGAAGAAGAGCATCCTACACAGGTTTGCTGTCATATTGCTTATACTACGGAAGAAACACATAGCATTATTAGAAATAATTTAACAAAATCGGCCATGTATTCTGGAGCAATTGAAGGAATTGGGCCTAGATATTGTCCTTCTATTGAAGATAAAATTGTTCGCTTTGCAGATAAGAGCAGACATCAAATATTTATTGAGCCTGAAGGCTTGAATGCAATTGAGATATATCCCAATGGTTTATCTACAAGTTTACCCTTGGATGTGCAAACCCAGTTTATCAGAAGTATTGTAGGGTTTGAGCAAGCAGAAATCTTACAGCCAGGCTATGCCATAGAATATGATTTTTTTGATCCAAGAGACTTAAATTTCAATTTAGAGACTAAAACAATTAGGGGATTATTTTTTGCTGGACAAATTAATGGTACTACTGGATATGAAGAAGCCGCATCTCAAGGATTGTTAGCTGGAATTAATGCTTCTTTAAAGATTCAAGGTTCATCCCCTTGGTGGCCTAAAAGAGATGAAGCCTATTTGGGCGTACTTATAGATGATTTAATAACTAAAGGAACTACAGAGCCATATCGTATGTTTACTAGTAGAGCAGAATTTAGATTATATCTTAGGGAAGATAATGCGGATCTTCGTTTGACTCCTATTGGTAGGAAGTTAGGAGTTGTTGGAGATTTTCGATGGGGCAAATTTACAGAAAAAAAAGCTGAAATAGATGATGTATTTACAAAAATAAAAAAAATATATCTTTATCCAGATAGTCAAGATGCGATGAGATTTTGTGAAAAATACGAGCAGAAATTAACAAGAGAATATAGTCTATTTGAATTACTTAAAAGGCCTAATGTGGAACTTAATATGCTGGTTGAATTAATTGATGCAAATTTAGAGGTATCTAGTATTGTTGGAGAGCAGGTGACCGTGCAAGCCAAATATCAAGGATATATTGATAGACAAATAGCTGAGATTAAGAAAATGCGTAAGTTTGAAAAACTACCAATTCCAGAGGATTTTAATTTCGATTTTGTGAAAGGTCTATCAAATGAAGTAATAGAAAAATTAACCCGAATTAGGCCCTCTTCTTTAGGACAGGCATCTAGAATTCCAGGTATTACTCCTGCTTCTATTTCAATACTTATGCTGTATTTAAAAAAAGCTAAAGCTGAAATTGGTTTATGACTGTACAAAATAAATTGCAAGAGTCACTAGAATGTTTGGATTTTATGCTTGTTCAAGCAAAGCAAGATCAATTAATTCAACATTTACAATTATTAATCAAATGGAATAAAACGCATAACCTAACAGCTATTTGTGGTATCGAAAATATGTTAGTGTTACATGTTTTAGATAGCTTATCAGTTGCTAAGTATTTACAAGGGGATAGATTTCTAGATTTGGGGAGTGGGGCAGGTTTTCCGGGGATCCCTCTGGCAATAGCTTTACCAACAAAGGAGTTTGTTTTGTTGGAAAAAAATAGAAAAAAAAGTACATTTATTCAACATGTTGTCAATGAACTTAATTTGACCAATGTAACTGTGGTACAATCAAGAATTGAGAGTTTTAGTCCAAATGAATCATTTGATGGTTTATTAGCAAGAGCAGTTGGAGAAACAGATTGGATTTATTCAAAAGGACTAAGATTATTACACTCTGATAAGGGGAAATTTTATTTGATGTCAGCTAGAAAAGTTATTATTCCACCTTTATTAAAGGGTAAAGCCAAGGTGGTAAATTTAGATGTTCCTAATTTAGATGCTACAAGGAAACTTTTGATTATAGAAGTTTAGAAATTTATGGGTAAAGTAATAGCAGTTGTAAATCAAAAAGGTGGTGTAGGAAAGACTACAACTTGTGTTAATTTAGCAGCATCATTGGCAATAACAAACCAACGTGTGTTGCTGATTGATATGGATCCTCAAGGGAATGCAACAATGGGTTCAGGGGTGAATAAAAGTAATTTACAAGTTTCTAATAATGACTTATTGATGGGAAGAAAGCTTATTCAACATGTTGTTATATCGGCTCCTGCTGGGTTTTATATAATTGGTGCAAATAGTGATTTAACAGAATCAGAGATTTCTTTGATAAAAGATCCAAATGGTAAAACTGCCCTGAAAGATTCCTTACA
Organism: Legionellales bacterium; assembly: GCA_013215905.1. The sequence goes on from JABSQI010000002.1 coordinate 9,442, forward strand.
AGATTACACTAATAAATTTGACTTTATTATTATTGACTGTCCTCCATCTTTGAATATGCTGACAGTCAATGCCCTGGTAGCAGCAGACTCCGTTTTAATTCCCATGCAGTGTGAGTATTATGCTCTTGAAGGTTTGGCCAGTTTGTTAAATACTATAGAACAAATTAAAGCAACGATTAACCCAAAACTAGTAATTGAGGGTATATTGCGCACAATGTATGATAATAGAAATAAATTATCTGCAGAAGTGTCAAAGCAATTGATAGAGCATTTCGGGCAGAAAGTATATAAAACCGTTGTTCCAAGAAATATACGTTTAGCTGAAGCGCCTAGTCATGGATTACCGGCTTTGATGTATGATAAAAGATCTCAAGGAGCTGTTGCTTATCTTGTACTAGCAGGAGAGATTTTGCGAAAATACCAACAACTAGTCAAAATTGAAATGGAGTAGTAAATAAATGTCTAAGAAAAGAGTTGTATTAGGAAAAAATCTGAGTGCTCTATTATCTGTTCAAGATAACCAAACTGAGATTAATGATGAAAGAAAAGAACTGCTTCAAGTTAATATTGATGAACTGCAGAAAGGGAAATATCAACCTAGAAATAAGATAGCAGAAGAGTCATTACAAGAGCTGTCTCAATCAATCAGATCTCAAGGTATTATTCAGCCAATTGTTGTTAGAAAACTGGATGCTAATAAATATGAAATACTAGCAGGTGAAAGAAGATGGACTGCTGCCAAGTTGCTAGGAATGGAAACAGTTCCAGTTATAATCAAAGATATTGATGATAAAGATGCTTTGGCTCTAGCTCTAGTAGAAAATTTACAAAGAGAAGATCTAAATCCAATTGAGGAAGCCCGCGCATTAGAGCAATTAATAGAAGAATTTTCCTTGACCCATCTTCAGGCAGGAGAAACTGTTGGTAAAAGTAGAGCTGTAGTTAGTAATTTAATAAGGTTATTAAGTTTGCATAAAACCGTACAAGAACACTTAGAAAATGGTGATATTGAAATGGGGCACGCAAGAGCATTATTATCATTAGAACATGATTCCCAGATTAAATTTACAAGATTAATAGTAGAGAAAAAATTAACTGTTAGGGAAGTTGAAAATAGAGTAAGAAATATTGATGTGAATTTTAAGTCTGTAGCTAAATCCAAAATTATTTCTGAAGATATAATAAAGTATCAAACAAAATTTGTTAGCATACTTGGTTTGCCAGTAGAAATTAAATCAGTTGGCAAAAAAGGTTCTAAGATTACGATTAAATGCAAAAGTAATACTGATATTGAAAATATATTGTCACAAATGGCACAAAAAGAAATTTCTTGATGAATATCTTAGTTAGTAGTCATACTAATAGATTGAAAATAATTTCTATAATTGTTGCATCCTTATTTTTGGTAAATTATCTCTATAGTTACATTGAAACTCTCTCTATTTTATTTGCTATTATATGTGTTGTATTTCCGGAGATAGTTTTTAACAGGATTACAAATACTACCTATGGAAAACCCCACAAAAAAATTATTGGGATAATGTATCGGGGGTGCTTGCTCAAATATTTTACAACATTTTTTTTATTTATGATTGTTTTTCTGTTTTTACCATTGTTAATAAATAAAGAGCTATTTATTCTTTCTTATATAGTTTTAAAAAGTATTCATATTTTAGTTATAAGTGTAAAGTTACGAGCATAAAAAAATTGAAATTCTATAAATTCCAAAGAACTATATGTTTACTGTCAGTTATTCCAACATAAGCTTCATGGTCATTTGGGTGAATATATATGGCAACTGTATCAATAAAATCAATTTTCGAAGGTAAAAATTTTTCTTTTAAACTATTGTATTGTATTTGTGGTATAGGGTAGCTAAATTTTATAATTGCTTCAGGTGCAAGATGAACTATTCTAATTCTTGTATGTTCTTGAGGTAATAATTCAATATTATAATTTTGATTATTAATTGATAGAATAATTACTTTAATTGATTTGTTGTTCTGAATTATGACAAATTGTGGATGTGTATGATTAGTATAAATACTAGAAGCAGTTTTTATACAAAAAATTGCTAGAGCAGAAGTCAAAGCTAAAAGTGCGGATATTGCAATAGTTGTTGACTCACCTCTTATTTGTAAAGACTTAATAAATTTCAGCATGGAAAAATAAAATATACTATTAATTATCTTAGGAGTATAGATGATAAAATGTTATTTGTATTTATAGCAATGATTTTGAATTGTAAATGTAACTATGTTAGTTTATATAATTTAACAAAAATGGGGAATAATTAATGGATAGTTTAGGTATTTACTACCAGAAGTTTGGTAGCCCATCAGATCAGGCATTAATTTTAATTTCTGGGTTAGGAGGGCAAGCAGTTAGTTGGCCTAAGAGATTTATCGATAGCATAGTCGAAAAAAAATTCTATGTTATTGCATTTGATAATCGTGATACTGGATTATCAAAAAAATATAATGATTTTGATGCAAGCAATTTGTTAGAAATAATTCAAATATTACAGTCAGGAGAAGAATTTAAACCTCCATATACCTTAAGTGATATGGCTGATGATATATTAACTTTAATGGCACACCTTTCTATTGAAAAAGCTCATTTAATCGGCTCATCTATGGGAGGAACCATTGCGCAATTGTTCGCGATAAAATACCCTAACAAAATTTTAAGCCTGACATGTCTAGGAGCAACAACAGGAGAACCTAATCTGACAAAGCCAACAGAGGAGGTTTTGCAACATATATTTGGTTCAAAGAAAAAAATAGAAACAGAATCTGAATTCATAGAAGATAGATTGCAATTGCATAGATTATATAATCCATGTGAGAATATAAATGAAGATCTAATGAGAAATATTTATAAGAATTTATTTAAACGTTGTCACGATTCAAATGGATTTAATAGGCAGATTATTGCCATGATGTGTACAAAGCCTAGAACAAAGCAACTTAAAAAAGTTACAGTTCCTAGCTTAATTATACATGGGACACATGATCCTGTTTTCCCTTTAGATCATGGTGAACATTTAGCTGAATGTTTATCTAATTCTAGATTAGAAGTAATTGATGAACTTGGGCATGGATTTCCAGAACGTATTTGGAATACTGTTGCCAGATTAGTCAATGAATTAAAATAGGTAAATAAATTTTTAGTGTTTAGGAATTTGAAAATAGCCACTGATGTTTTATGTATGTAATTGTTTACATCAATATTATCCTATATAAGTAGATATTCTGAATTAAGGAAAGTTATATATCTATTGTCAAAAGTATTTTATGCAGTATAAAAGTAATAATAACATCGATCATTAATTAGGCTTTAGATGTTGTAGGCATTATCCTAGATTAAAAAAGTTAATGAACTTGTTCTTAGATCCCCCTGTCTTTAGACATGGGTGGGCATCGGTAATCTAAAAATCAGAGTAAAAATTTAATTAATTTTTCTCTAGCTTTTTTTTCTATAAATTCATAAAAAACAATTGCAAATAAAATATTTAGAAAAAACAAACAAACTAATATAACATTAGGATTTGAAGTTATTTTTATTAATAAAGACTTCCCTAAAACATGTATTACAAAAAACTGGACTATGTAAAACGAATAGCTTATCAAACCTAAATATCTAAATAAAGAATTACAGAACAGTCGATACAAAATTATGTTTTTTTCTGATAAGCTAGCCAAACAATATATAATATAGCAAAAAGATGGTAGAATGACAAAATTAAAGCCGGTGAAGTCCCATGTTGGAATATTACTTGCAAATAAAATCACTAGAGCAAACAATGTGACACAAGATATAATTAATAATCTAGAGTAATGTTTGTGAGACATTTGTCTGTTTTTATTAGCAAAATAATATTCACATACCAACATTCCTAGACCAAATTCTCCAAGTCGAAAAACTGGGTTTACGTATAAATCTGCCGTACCACCAAAAATAAATTTTATTACACTAGGTATAACTGCTAAAAAATAAAAGACTAAGAAGATATTTTTTTTGTATTTATTTAATGAAGTAATAATCCATTTAAAAATTGGGAAGAAGACATAAAAAAATGCTTCTACGGACAGAGACCACATACCATCATTATTCCAATATCCAAATAAAGTATAAAAAATCGACTGTAGCATCAATAAACTTATTGGTATTAAAATTCCTATTTTATACAATGGTAAATCTAATAAAGTATACGATGAGATAATCAATCCTCCAAAATATATAGGGTATATTTTGGCAAATCTTCTTATATAGAATTCTTTTAATTTATTTTGATCTAACATAAGTTCTACATCATAATAAACATAGGATAAAATAAATCCGGACAAAATAAAAAAAGCTGACATGAAAATAGCTCCCCTACCAATAAAAATATCTATCGGGGAAATATTTATTGTCCAGTTAAAATGTATTTTTATATGAAATATAAAAACTATGAAAGCTGCAATAAATCTAAATGATGTTAATGGGATAATTTCTTTATTCATTTCTATCAGATTAATTCTGTATCTTTTCTATAATACATGGGAATCCGAGACAGGATACTACTAATCTAGCTTTAAATAGTACAATTTTTATAATCTGACGCATCTCTTAAAGTGGCTCAATATAATGCTGGGGATAGTAGTCAGGGTAAAACCATGTGCTATTGTTATGTTACCAAAATAGATAGACATATAGCAACTAGAGGATTATCATTAACAAATGATTAAAATAATTTGAAATATTTATGATGTCACAAAAAATGTTTTAGTAGATTATGGGCTACAAAATCTAGTTCTTGCAGAAAAGCTAGGATTAGTTGTCTATAAATTCCAATAAATTAATAAGTTAGCTATTCAAAACAGTTAAAAGGCACAAGCATAATAACAGTTCAGTCATATTTGTATTGAGTCTTGATAGAATCATTCTGTTATAAGAGGACAGCCTTGTCTATTGTAATAAATGTCCTCAGTATATATAATATTGTTGGTATAAGTTTTGAATTGGCTCTATTTTGTGCTATTTAGCGGAGTTATTTCGGTTTATTTTACAAAGATGAAAATTGAACTAGAAAATATAGAAGTTAATGGTATTAATACCCTTGAAAGAGCAAGTACAATAAAAAACATTCTAGTCAGAAAAAAAAGCCCTTCTGGTTCAAAAATTAACATTCTTAACAACATAAATTTTACAGCTAAATCAGGTGATAGAGTTGGTGTAATAGGTAAAAATGGATCTGGAAAATCTTCTCTGTTAAAGGTTATTTCAGGCCATTATCCCCCAAGTAGTGGCAGACTAGAGGTAAAGGGTTCTGTTGTTCCTCTAATTGAAATGGGGGCTGGCTTTGACCAGGAGGCTACAGGGCGAGATAATATTTTTCTTACTTATATATACAGGGGTAAATTAAGAGAATATAACAAAGAAATGGAAGAAAAAATTATAGAGTTTTCGGAGTTAGGAGAAAAAATTGATGTTCCATTGAAGACTTACTCCTCAGGAATGGTGCAGAGGCTTGCATTTTCATCAGCTGTTTTTCAATCACCAGAAATTTTATTATTAGATGAGATATTTTCTGCAGGAGATTTTGATTTTGTTGAGAAATCAAAAAAAATGATGATGAAAAAGTGGGAGGAAAGCGAGATTGCCATAATAACTAGCCACTCTGATGATGATTTGAGATCTTTATGTAATAGAGCAGTTCTAATAGAAAATGGAACGATTATCAAAGAGGGTGGGGTAGAAGAGATTTTAAGTGTGTATCATGGAGAACAAAATTGATCCTTAAAGATTTTTTCTCACAGATAAAAGCTCTTGATAGATATTACTTTCTATCTATATATTTCGTTACAAGACATCAAATAAACAGAAACTATAAAAATAGTTTTATGGGTATTTTGTGGTCTTTTCTGCATCCAATGGCTCAGGTGCTAATATACTCACAACTTTTTGCTAGAATAATGAAATTTCCTGTAGAGAACTACTTACTATTGTTATCTAGTTCATTTTTACTATGGGGGTTTATCACCACTTCTATAACAGGGAATTGTAATTCTCTGATAGGTAATTCTGAGAAAATACTAAGATGTACAATACCAAGGACTATATTTCCGCTAGCAGGCGTTTTTACTAATTTATACAATTATTTATTGGCATTTATCATGATGATATTATTTGTTACACTTTTTAATGTGGCTCCACCAGTGACAATATTTCTATTGCCTATATACTTAGTTTGGATAATATTTATTGTCAGTTCAACTGCGATTTCATTTGCATATTTGACTACCTATGTTAGAGATTTACCAGAAGTAACAACAGTGGTCTTTAATATATTTTTCTGGTTGACACCTATTGTATACCCTATTGAGATTATCCCTCAGGAATATCACTATTTATATAGTTTTAACCCACTTTATATAATCGTAAGGCCAGTAATAAATGTTGTCTACAATGGTATCCTTCCTAGTTTAGGGGCTCATATAGAACTGCTTATACTAACGGCAATTTTGACAGCTGTTAACTATTATATTTATAGGAAATGTGGTAAAGATTTTATTTATTATTTGTAAGATTTGGAACTTTGCTGAAACAAATATGGCAAATATTTGATTCGAATAATAAGTGACTAGTGCTAATATTATGTATAGTATAGATCTTAGTGCCAGTATTTCATAAAAAAATATCGGAAGATGGGTATGCATGATCAAACAGCAATTGTAACAGGTTCGAGTAGTGGTATAGGTGCTGCTATAGCATTAGAAATTTCAAACAAATACAATATTTGTATTAATTATAGTAAAAATGAAAAAGGTGCAGAATCCCTAAAGGAAGATATAATTGAGTTAGGAGGAGCTGCTGTTGTAATAAAATCAGATCTTGCAACTAGTGAGGGAATTACAGATTTATTCCAAAAAACGGACAAACTCTTCTCTACCCCTATCTGTGCTCTTGTTAATAACGCTGGTCTCGATGGGGGACGTCGTACTATTGACCAAATAGATTATAAATTTCTTAACGAAATATTTTCTATAAATACTTATGCGCCCTTTCTCTGCTGTCGTGAAGCAATAGATAGAATGAAGAAACATGGCAAGGGAGGAGCTATAGTGAATATTACTTCGCAAGCAGCAAAGTTTGGAGGGAGAAATCTTTCTCACTATGCAGCAGCTAAATCTGCTGTAAATACTATGACCATAGGTTTAGCTCGTGAGGTAGCCCAATATGGGATAAGGATTAATGCTATTAGTCCAGGGATTATTGATACTTCTATTCATGGGAGAGATGAACTATCTAGTGTAATTAAAACTATTCCTATGGGGCGTTTGGGAGAGCCTAGAGAGGTAGCAAAAGCTGTTGCCTGGTTGTTATCCGATGATGCTTCATATGTTAGTGGTGCGGTAATACCTGTTACAGGCTCGAGATAAAACTGTGAAAAATTCTCCTAAAATATCTATCTTTACCTATTTTGGTGGTATCAATAATGAGAAAAACATAAATTTAAATTTATTTTTTAAGAGCATAATTAATAGAACTTATAATTTGTCTGATGTAGAGGTAGTCATTGGTCTTAAAGGACAAGATAAGTATTTAACTAGAGCTAAAAGAATAATTCGACAGTATCAAAGAAAGATTGCTATAAAACCAGTAGAGTTAGCTGAAGAAAAATATCCTGAAAGAAAACATATGCTAAATATGCTTTTAGATTTTGCGGATCCAGCTAGTGAAGTTTACTGGCCATTACCTGAAGGAGTAGAGTTATGCTCGGATTTTTGGGATAGAGTATGCACAAATGTAGCAAAAATGGAGAAAAACGGATTTTTTATTCTAAATAGAACATTTTCATATGATAGTAAAATAGACCCAATTAGCAGCATTATAAAAAATCCAGAATCATTTCCTATCTTAAGTAAAAATCTAGTAGATATTTCTAAAGGATTTGGAGATTTAAAAAATATATCTATGTGGTTTAGCTATATAGAATGCCATTTACAAAGTAAATACTCCGTTAAAATAAATTTCAAACTAAAAGAGCCATTTGCTGTGCGTGAAAAATACTATACTGATTTAGCAGATCCAATTGGTAGTATAGATAAAAATTTGGCAAAATTAGATAATATTACAAAGAATGTTTATGAAGCTATAGAGAGCAGGAAAAAAGAGCCTGATCTTCCTAAGAGACCAGAAAAAATATTATCTATATTAATGGCATCTAATAGTCAATTTAGACTATCAAAATTCTTTGATATGCTAGAAGACACAGCACAGAATCCGAAAAGATTTGAAGTTATTGTACAAGTAGATAAGGGAAATCATAAAATTGTAGAACATATTAAAAAAGAAAATATAACTAGGCCTTTTGATATTCTATGTGTTGAGATAGATAATAAGCATGGATATTTTGGTTTAAACAAGGGTTATAATATATTACTGGGATATACATCTGTTGATACTTGCTACGTTGCAATTTTTTCAGACTCCATGCATTTTTATACTAAAGGATGGGATAATGAGCTTTTTCAATATGTAGATGCATATTCATACAATTTATTTTTCTTAAAAATATCGAAGCATAAAAACCACTATCACAAAGATTTGTTCAATGCTTGGGATTATTGTGAAAATTGGGGAATATACACAAAAGAATGGGTTAAAGTACTAGAAGGGTGGGGAGATTTTTGGTGCCCAGATGGAACTCAAGAGATGATTCATCATGTTATGATGAAATACACTGATTACCAAATAAAGCGCTATTTCCCCATACAGAATATTGAAATTGGTAGAGCAGCCAGAGAGCCAGGTTATCCAATTCAAGATCTGGTAATGGGATCAAAAAAATTAATATCTGGAGAAATGTATTTATTCTACAGACTAGTTTCTCCTTCTGGATTGGATATGCTTAAAAGGCTAGCTTTAAGGCTAAGGCTATCTATATATCTAAATGAAGAAAGAGATGATTTAAATCCAGAGGACTTTGATTTAGTAGAAGATAGGATCAAAAAGACTGTAAAGCAAGTTCATAGGGAAACAGGAAATGTTATAATAGAAAAAAGCTATAAAATTCCGTTTCTAACAAAACTTTATTATTTATCTTGGAGGAGTTTTAGAAATCGAAAAATATTTTATCTATATATTTATCGAAAATTTATCAAATCAGATCAAATAACAAAATTTATATTGGATAAAATAATTAAAAAAAACAAAAAAATCTTACTGAAAATTATTTTATCTTCGGAGGTTAAGCGCTCACTTGATAATAGATTTTTTGATAATAAATGAAAATAGACTTTGACTCATTTACATTAGAATTGATATCATGATACTATGCTAAGCTTGTATAAGGTTATTTATAAACACTAATGGACAAGCTTTATGTATAGTGATAGTGGCCCAAAGATATCCATACTCATGTGCTCAAGAAGTACAAATAACTCTAGAAAATTATTGTTTGAAAATTTTTTACATAGCCTTTTGAAAAATACGTACAACTTATCCAGTATCGAGATATTTGTTAAGCTTGATGAAGATGACCCCAGATTAAATGATTATATCAAATTAATACAAAAAAATAAGCATGAACTATCAATAACCCACATTATTACACCACGCGGTAAAGGCTATGAAGACCTCCATTTAGCATATAACCTGTTTTTGAGAGATTATGTTAGCCCAAGCAGTAAACTATATTTTTTACCGTCAGATGATGTTAAGTTTATCTTGAAAAATTGGGATAAAATTTGTATAGATATTGCTGAGAAAAATAATAATTGTGTTTTTACTATAAATAGTCTGGTTGGACGAACTATTCCGCCATCTAGAACCTTACGTAAATTTATAAAAAAGATCCTCTGCTGGCCAATCCATAGGCACTCTATAAGAGACTTCATAGATGCTCCAGATCCATATAAACTATACAGTAAAAAACTAATTGAGATAGCAGGAGATTTTGGTAATTCAACTTTTAATGACGCATGGTTCGAATCTATTGAATATACCTTGCAAAGTGAATACTCAATTAGTATATTCAAAAAACTAGACAAGCCAATTGTACTAAGGGAAATGAATTCAGAAGATTTACCCGGATCCATGAGATTCGATATTGTCAGAAAAAAACTTCATGATGAACTCCTGTCAGAAAGGTACACAGTTCTTAGGAAAAAAATAGCACAAAAAATAGCCATGCACTATAAAGGAAAACACTCTTGATGAGTTGCTTTCTTGTTCCGTAACTTTTATCATATTGTAAATTTAATTGTCTTTGTAAAAATATCCTAAAAACGCAGGAATAATTGTTTTATGTTATTTCATTCACTATTATTTATTTTTATATTTCTACCTATTGTTTCTACTTTGTCTTTTATATACAAAAACAAAGCTGAAACCAAAAATTTTTTGCTATTAATTTCTTCTATAATTTTTTATGCATATTGGAGCTATAAATTTTTGGTTTTAATTCTGGTATCAATTTATTTCAACTGGTTATTTTTATCATTGCTAGAAAATAGAAGATTGAAAGACAAGTATATTAATGAACCTGTTGCTATTGGAATAGTAGTCATAATGAATTTATTTATTCTGTTTCTATTTAAATATGCTAGCTTTGTTCTAACGGATATATTATCTGTAGATTTAACCAATACCATCTTGGAAAATGTTATTTTACCACTTGGAATAAGCTTCTACACATTTCAGCAAATTTCGTATCTAATTGACTACAAAAGGAATGAGGTTGGTTTGTATTCATGTACGCACTACTCTCTATACGTTTTATTTTTCCCACAATTAATTGCAGGACCTATTGTTAGGCACAATGAATTAATACCTCAGTTTAAAAACTCTATCAGTGAAGAAATTTATCTGAATCGTATTAGTTTAGGCATCTTCATTTTCGTGGTTGGTCTAATCAAAAAAGTTTTGATTGCTGATCACCTAAATTATATTTCAAACAAGATGTTTGATACGTTAACCGTTAATTCAGAAGATTTTATAAACTCTTGGTTGGGAGCAATATCATATGGCTTAGAAATATTTTTCGATTTTTCTGCATACTCAGAGATGGCAATAGGAATTGCTATGACAATAGGATATACACTACCAATAAATTTCGATGCGCCTTATCGTTCTACCTCTGTTAGAGAGTTTTGGCAAAGGTGGCATATGACTCTTTCAAGGTTTTTTCGAGATTATCTATATATACCTCTTGGAGGAAATAGAAATGGAATCTTCAAGTTATTTATTTCCATTTTAACAACCATGACTTTCTGTGGTATATGGCATGGTTCTGGTTGGAATTATTTATCATGGGGGGTTGTGCATGGTTTGGCATTATTTGTGAACCATGTATGGAGAGAACATGGAATAAAACTTAATTTTATACTAGCTTGGTTTATAACATTTATTTTTGTTTTCTCTACTTGGGTTATTTTCAGAAATTTAGACCCTATTCTTACGTTATCCATTCTAAAGAATATGTTTACACCAAGCTTAGATATTCATTTTCAACCTGTTAGTGGTATAGATTTTATTGACTATATTTTTATTTTATTTTCATTAATAATAGCTATATTAATGCCACAAGTTGTTACATTTGCTAAGAGAGTGTTTAAACCAAATTTCTTATACGCTCTTTTCCTGGCTTGTACTTTAGTTGGGTTGGTATTATTAGTAAGAGATAGTGAGTACAAAGAATTTATTTATTTTATTTTTTAATTTGGGAGCAAAATGCATAAAACATTTATCAAATATTTTGTAATTTTAACATTTATTTGCATGACTTGCATTGCATTACTTATATATATAATGGATCCTTATGATGTTTTAGAGAGTGCACCTATTTTTAAAGATAAAGCTTGGTTACATCCCTATGAAAATGAGGATAACCAATTAATTGAAAGATACTTTGCTAGTAGGGTTATTAAGCATCAGAAATATCAAGGGGCAATATTTGGCTCTTCTACCTCTTTTTTAGTATATCCCCCAAAAATTAAAGGAGTAGATTTTAAAGTAGCAAACTTATCAATGAGAGCAGCACTGCCTTACGAACAGGTATTAATGGCAAGAACTTTCATTAAAAAGACCAGAAATCCAAAACTTATAGTACTTACTGGAGAATATACTTGGTTTAAACCTGGTAATCCATATATTTTCGCTGAAGAAGGAGGCCCATTTAAAAATTCTGATGTTCCAATATGGATATACAGTGATTCAATTATTGAAAAATTTTCACACCTTTTTAACTTAAAAACTCTCAAATATGCTCTTCTCCAATTAGGACACATTACTGGAATAAATAGATTACATATTGAAGGAATGGCAAATGCTTATGCTAGATCTGGGTCAAGTCAAGCAGAAAATTCGCATCATGAAGTCCCTGAAAATGTAATTATTAACAATATATTTTCCTCTAAAGAAATATATAGAAAGTTTATTAATGATATTGGGGCGTTTGAAGCTAAGATTGAAATGCCATCAAACAACTTCCCCCGTGTTGATATATTACTGAAATTTATTAATGAGATACCAGAGGATATAACAAAAGTGTTTGTTTTTCTCCCAACACATTACTATTCACAAATTATGTATTCTAAAGGTTTTAATTTAGATATCGAAAAATGTAAAAAATTTCTCATAAATAGATTTCTTAAACATAAAAATTCTATTGTGATAGACATGCTATTTAAATCAGAGTTAACTACTAATCACCTGAATTTCTTCGATGGCGTACATTTCAATTATGATGCTGCAAGAATTATTAGAGATGCACTAGAGCAGACTCTCAGTCCTGATTCTAACAGCCCCTCTAACGAGTTGTTTAAAGTGTATTACTCAAAATAGTTTTAAATTAAAATATCTATATCAAAAAATGCAGATTAATCACTTCATCTTCCAGTTCCATGCTATTTTAACTCGAAATATTTGACTATAATAAAGCAAGCATGACTTTGGATATTTTTTTATACATTGATAAAGAATTAATCCAAGAGTATAATAAGAAAAATTATTTGCCGAGCTAAAATGATCTCAATATTATTAAACAGACTAGAAGATTGTACTGCTAAAAACACTCTTGAATATATCGATAAGTTTTCACTAACTGTTAGTAACAAAAAACTTATAGAAATTGTTGCTCTAGTAGATAAGTCTGAGCAAAAATATATGCTAGAAGAGATTGAAAAGAAAAATTATTCTTTTAGTGTTCTCTTCTATACTCAGCATGGTCAAAGTGATAGTACAGAATTAAATAATATTTTTACCAACTCTTTTCTAAATACGAACCTTCATGCTGAAATCATAATCCCTATTAATTCAAACACTAAATTTACTAAAGGCTGGGATGTAGCTCTAGTGGATACAATTAAATCGGCTAGTCTTAAGCATAAATATTTCGTCATAAGGGATTCCAATACCGATGGTATTATTTTTTCTAAGCAATGGCTAGATTGCCTAAGCGGATTTGGTTTATATAAAAACTATATACAGTACCACACTTTAATCTGCAAGTTGTTACAAGATGAAAATAATATCACTTCATTATTATATCTTAAATCTAATAATATATTTAAAGAGCATATTGAATTAGTTAATAAAAATCATTTTGAGGCATCGCATTTTTTACAAAATCTTATTTCATACCAAAAAAAATCTATAGTTAATTCCATTATTTACGATAGTGAAAAAGAAAAACAGAAATCTATAATCAGACAGCACAATTTAGTAAACTGTGCTCATCGTTTGGCAAATTCTAAATTAGCAAGAAGATTTCTTAATATGTGCTTAGTCGAGCATTCAGCGACTACTTCTCGTTATATATTTAGACACCATACTGCTCCAATAATAGATGTTATTATATTTAATTCCATGTTTAAAAGAGGATTGATCAATAAAGATCAGCTATCTTCATGGGCTGCAGGTCCAAAAAACTGGGGAATAGATATCTGCGAGGAAGAATGATTTCTATAGTTATAGCCACTAGAACAGGAATAACCGACGTAGCTGGGCCTTTACCGTTACTTCGTGATATTAGACTAAAGTCCAGTAAAGACTATAGTTTTGAGATTATCATTAGAGGTGATGAAGATGATGTACATTTTCCTCTTTTGATTAAGAAAATACAGAAAGAAAATTTTCCATTTAAAATTAAGTTCTTTACTGGTAACCGAGGTCGTGGTTATGAAGACTTGCATAAATTTTATAATGATCCGATTATAAAGAGTGAGTTCAAGATCACTCCTGACGACGATGGCAAAACTTTTGGTGGAATGGGGGATGGCAAGAAGAGAGGGATGGCCACTTTTGGTCATGATGATGGTAAATTTAAAAAAAAATCGCCTGCAGCAGTATTTCAACATTCTGTTAAAGATTAACATCTTTTTGCACAA
>JABSQI010000020.1:0-5303 GCA_013215905.1 Legionellales bacterium
TTTATATCAACATAAAAAAGCAGGAACAATAAGAGCATTATTATCACAGTTGCAGAATAAGTTGTCAGCAGACATTATTTATCTGACACAAGGTTCAAATAGTGTTGGAGCGTGGCTTGCTGGGTGTGTGCCCCATAGGGATGTAGCAGGAAATAGTATAGCAGTAAAAGGTCTTAGTGCGCTTGATAGTTTCAAGAACAATCTACATTCCTATATTATATTTGGTTTGGAGCCAGAATTTGACTGTTTATATCCTTGTAATGCAGTGAATTCTTTAATAACAGCCGAATTAGTAATAGTTTGTAATCCATATATAACTGAGAGTATGCTGGAATATGCAGACATAATTTTACCAACAACAACTTTTGCTGAAAATAACGGGACATATATTAATATTTTCGGTAATGAGCAAAATATTCAGCCAGCGATTAGGCCAATGCATAATTCAAAAGAAGGATGGAAATTATTAATAGAACTTGGAAATGAGTTAAATATTTTTGATCAGCAGTATTCTTCTAGCCAAGAGATATTGCAAGAATTTTCTGAGCTTTTGTTGGAAAATAAAGATGATAATGTAGAAAAATTAAGTTTTCAAAACTTAAATTTAGAAATAGAAGAAGGATTATGTGTATTATTTGAATGGCCAGAAAATTCTGTTGATGGGATCACAAGACGTAGCTATGCGCTTCAGGAGGCTAATCATTTTGCTAAATCAGTTGTGCATATGA
This sequence comes from Legionellales bacterium, assembly GCA_013215905.1. The sequence goes on from JABSQI010000020.1 coordinate 729, forward strand.
ATCCAGCAAATGCTAATAAATTGGGAATTACAGATGGGGAAGAGGTAATTCTGCAGCAAAAAAAATCTTCATTCCCAATGTCTTTAAAGATAAGTACAAGAATTCCTGAGAATTGCTTATATGTTCCTCTTGGAATATCAGCTACAAGTGGTTTAACCGAAGGTAAGGTGGAAGTTATTAAATGATAGTCTATGATATCTTGAGTAAATATTTCTCTGGTGATTTACTTCAGCTAATCTGGATAGGTTTTTTGTCGGGATGCATTATTATGCCCCTTTTATTATCAGTTGCTTATCTATCATATGCTGAACGTAAAGTCATTGGCTATATGCAAGGTCGCATTGGTCCAAATAGGGTCGGTTTGTATGGATTATTACAACCTTTTGCTGATCTGATGAAATTAATGGGTAAAGAAATTATAAACCCTACTAGATCAAATACTTTTTTATTTATTATTGCCCCTATTCTAACACTTACTCCGGCTATTATTTCTTGGGCTGTGATTCCTTTTGATTTTAGGATGGCTTTAGCGAATATTAATGCAGGGGTATTATTTATTTTTGCCATGAGTTCATTTGGTGTATATGGGGTTTTAATTGCTGGGTGGGCGTCGAATTCTAAATATGCTTTACTTGGTGCAATGCGTTCAGCTGCGCAGACTATTTCATATGAAATAGCTATGGGCTTTGCTCTTGTTGGTGTTTTAATGGCAGCTGGTAGTATGAATTTACAGAAAATTGTTTTATCGCAAAGTGGATGTTTCATTAATTGGTTTATCTGGCCATTAATGCCTATGTTCTTGGTATTTTGGATCTCTGGTATAGCTGAGACTAATCGTGCACCATTTGACATGGCTGAAGGTGAGTCTGAAATTGTTGCAGGCTTTCATGTTGAATATTCTGGTACCTGCTTTGCTTTATTCTTTTTAGCCGAATACGCCAATATGATACTGATTAGCGTATTAACGTCTATATTTTTTCTGGGTGGATGGTTATCTCCTTTTCAAGGTATTCCTATGCTAGAGAAATTTTTTAATTTTGTTCCAGGTACAATTTGGCTATTTATGAAATCTGGAATATTTCTTTTTATCTATTTATGGATAAGAGCAACATTTCCTCGTTATAGATATGATCAACTGATGCGACTTGGATGGAAGGTGCTTATTCCCACAACTTTAATTTGGCTAATTGTTTTGGGTATAATGATAAAATTTGAAGTCTATCCTTGGTTTGGAGAGTAAGAAGGATATGAAAGGAAAGATCAAAAATATTTTATATTATTTTAAATGCTTTAGTTTGTGGGAGTTACTAAAAGGCTTAATGTTGACTTTAAAATATTTTTTTAGGCCTAAGGTAACTGTCCAGTTTCCAGAAGTGCATACTCCCACATCAGATCGTTTTAGAGGATTGCTTGCTCTTCGCAAGTATAAAGATGGTACTGAAAGATGTATTGCATGTAAGCTGTGTGAGTCTGCCTGTCCTGCACGAGCTATTACTATTGAGTCTGAGCAAAAAAAGGATGGCAGTAGACGTACTACTAAATATGATATTGATATGTTTAAATGTATTAATTGTGGTTTATGCGAAGAAGCTTGCCCTGTAGATGCAGTAGTTGTGACTCCCATTCAACATTATCATATGCAAGAGAGAGGGGAAAATATTATGACTAAAGATAAATTATTAAAAGTTGGAGATATGTGTGAAAAGGAACTTCAAGAGCGTATAATGAAAAATGATAAATACAGGTGATTTAAAATGCTATTAAATGTATTATTTTTTATTTTTGCTTTTATTGTAGTTGGTTGTAGCCTAATGGTTATTTTGACAAAAAATCCAGTACAATGTGCTTTATTTTTAGTAATTACCTTTATTGCTTGTGCGGGAGTATGGTTGTTAGCTGGAGCAGAATTTCTGGCTTTAGTTTTGATCCTGGTTTATGTTGGAGCTGTTATGACAATGTTTTTGTTTGTGGTAATGATGATTAGTATTGAGCAGGGTAATAATTTAAAAAATAAACTCTGGAAATATTTTTTATTATCAATGTTAATGGTAGGAGCTATGGCATATTGTATGTATTTAGGTATTAAAGAAACTAAGCTTGTTGGTCGTACTGTTTTAGATAGGGAAATAATTGACAATATTTCAGCAGTCGGGATGAAATTATATACAGAGTTTGGATATTCTTTTGTGATTGCAGGGATTTTGTTGCTAACTGCTATAGTTGCAAGTATTGCTTTAATTTATAGAAACCCACAAAATCGTAAAGTACAAGATATTAAGAAACAAATGCAAACTAATAAGTCTGATAGACTGAAGTTAGTAGATTTATAGAGGTAAATATGATCCCATTAGAGTATTATCTTTATTTAAGTTCAATATTATTTGCCATAAGTTTAACTGGAATAATATTGCATAGGAAAAATATTATTTCTTTGTTAATGTGTATCGAACTTTTGTTGCTTGCAGCTAATACTAATTTTATTGCTTTTTCTGAAAGTATTTCTGATATTGTAGGTCAAATTTTTGTATTTTTTGTCTTAACAGTTGCAGCTGCTGAGGCGGCTATAGGGCTGGCAATAATTTTACTAATTTATCGTCAGAAGAATAATATTGATGTTCAGGATTTAACTGAATTAAAAGGATAGGTATGTTTGGGCATCTTACAGAAATTTGTCTTGCCATATTATTATTACCATTATTTGCTTCATTAATAGTAGGCATTAGTGGTGGTAATATGACTATTTATGGCGCCCATCGTATTACTACATTGAGTGTAGGTGTAACTTTTATTTTAAGTATATTACTTGCTAAATCTATATTTATAGATAATTTTTCAACTTATAATGATAATATTTACTCATGGTTCTCAGGAAAAGATATTTTCCCTTTTTCTTTTCATTTTGGGTTTATGATAGATGAATTATCCGTTGTAATGTTAGTTGTAGTATCTTTGATTTCACTACTAGTACATATCTACAGTATAGGATATATGGAAGGAGATGACGGATATAAAAGGTTTTTCTCATATATCTCTTTTTTTACTTTCGCGATGTATTTATTAGTGTTAGCCAATAATTTTTTACAGTTATTTATAGGTTGGGAAGGAGTTGGTGTTGCATCTTATTTATTAATTGGATTTTGGTTTAAGAAAGAATCGGCAATTAATGGTGGGCTAAAAGCTTTCTTAGTCAACAGAGTTAGTGATTTTGGTTTTATTTTAGGTTTAGCAGTTATATTTTCTTATACTGGGAGCTTAGATTATCAGATTATTTTCGCCAATAAAATTAAGATGGCAAATTCCATAGTTAACTTAGGTTATTTTGAGATTAGTGCGGTAACTCTAGTTTGTTTCTTACTATTTTGGGGAGCTATGGGCAAGTCAGCTCAGATCCCTTTGCATGTTTGGTTACCTGAGTCTATGGAAGGACCTACTCCAATCTCTGCTCTTATTCATGCTGCAACTATGGTAACTGCTGGTGTTTTTATGGTTGCAAGAATGTCGCCTTTATTTGAATTATCAGAAGCAATATTAAGTTTTATATTGATAGTAGGAGCAACTGGAGCTCTTTTTACTGGATTAATAGCGCTTGTTGTAAAAGATATTAAGAGGGTTGTTGCTTATTCAACTCTGTCACAGCTTGGTTACATGATGGTTGCGATGGGTTCTTCTGCATATGCAGTTGGTATTTTTCATTTAATTACGCATGCATGTTTTAAAGCACTATTATTTCTCTGTGCTGGGTCAGTAATATTGGCAATGCATCATGAACAGGATATGACTAAAATGGGAGGTTTACGCAAACATCTTCCCGTTACTTATTGGACATGTTTGTTAGGATCACTTGCTTTAGTTGCATTTCCACCTTTTGCAGGGTGTTATTCTAAAGATATGATAATTCAAGCTGCAAAGGTTAGTGGGATTTTTGGCGCACAATATTCTTATAGCTGTGTACTATTAGGTACTGTAATTACTGGGATCTATACTTTTAGAGCTTTTTTTATGACTTTCCATGGTAAAAGTACTCATGAAAATATAAAAGAGCCGGGTTTAACCGTTAAAATTCCATTAATTATATTAGCCATACTCTCGATCTGTATTGGTGGAATATTGTTTGAACCTTTTTTAGTAAATAACTTATTAAATAAATCTGTGACAGTGATGCCAGAACATAATGCTGTTCAAAGTATCACTGAACATTTCAATGGACATATCTATTTTATGTATCATGCATTTGGTTCATTAGTGTTTTGGTTAACTTTCCTAGGTATTTTAATAGCATATTTCTTTTATTATTTATATCCTAATGTACCAAATATTGCTGCAAGTAAATTTGGAATTATTTATTATGTTCTTACTAATAAATATGGCTTTGATAGTTTATACGAAGTGCTGTTTGTAAAAAGTAGTAAATTTTTCGGCGGGATTTTTACTAAAATAATTGATAACCTAATTATAGATACAATATTAGTTGACGGACTAGGTGTTCTAACAACTAAGATAGGGCGCATAATTAGCAGACTACAAACAGGCTTAGATAGTCAATATTAATCTTTTATGATATTTGGGGCGGTGATA
>JABSQI010000020.1:5313-15293 GCA_013215905.1 Legionellales bacterium
TGAGGTAGTGTTTTTATGGAAGTTCCTGTATTGAGTGTTTTAATCTGGCTTCCAATATTTGGAGGAGGATTTGTTCTAGCTACTGAAAATGTTAAGCAGCTTGATAGTAGGAAAATATCATGTCTTATTATATTTTTTACGCTATTGTTAAGCGCATCTTTATATATGGGATATGTCCAATCTGAAAAAATTTGGCAATTTAGAGAAATTATCCAGTGGATCCCTCAAATGGGAATAAATTATGAGCTTGGAGTAGATGGGATCTCAATTTTATTTGTTAATTTAGTCTGTTTTATGACTTTTGTGACGATTATTGCAACTTGGAACAGCATTAGTCACAATTTAAATCAATATATAGCTTCTTTATTAGTTCTACAGGGACTACTTGTTGGGGTATTTGCATCCTTAAATTCGATACTATTTTATATTTTTTGGGAGGCAACTTTGATCCCAATGTATTTAATCATAGGAATCTGGGGTAGTGGAAATCGAATTTATGCTGCACGGAAATTTTTTATATTTACTTTTTTTGGCTCCGCGTTATTTTTGGCTGCATTAATTTATTTGGGAATTCTTAATCGTGATTTTAGCATACTAAATTTTTATTATTTAAAATTAGGAATGTTCACCCAGATAATTATTTTTGTAGCTTTCTTACTAGGATTTGCAATTAAGATCCCAATGTGGCCGGTGCATACCTGGCTGCCCCATGCTCATACAGAAGCGCCAGCAGGTGGGTCAGTTATCTTAGCTGCAGTTTTATTAAAAATGGGAGCGTATGGCTTTTTGAGATTCAGTTTGCCTATAGTTCCTGATGCATGTTTATTTTTTGCTTGGCCGATGATAATACTATCACTAATTGCAATTATATATATAGCGCTAGTTGCTTTAGCACAAAATGACTTAAAAAGATTAATTGCTTATTCATCAGTTTCTCATATGGGGTTTGTTACACTTGGATGCTTTATTATTTTCGTTATTTATGGTGAATCTATTTCGGCAAAGGTTCTGGGACTTGAAGGTGCTATTATCATTATGCTTTCTCATGGATTTATATCTGGTGCTCTTTTTATAGGGATAGGATTTATTTACGATAGATTGCATACCCGTTCAATACTGGAGTTGCGAGGGATTGTTAATTCGATGCCAATTTTTGCAAGTTTCTTTATGTTATTTGCCTTAGCTAATATTGGGGTTCCTGGTACCTCAGGATTTGTTGGTGAGTTTATGATTATTTTAAGTGCCTTACAAGCAAATGTTTGGATAGCTTTTTTTGCTGCAACTACATTGTTTCTTAGTGCAGCGTATACTTTATGGATGTATAAAAGAGTCATCTTTGGTGAGCCTAAGGGAGATTCTATAACTGCTTTAGCAGATATCCATGGAATGGAATTATTTGCCTTTGTATTGCTAGCTGTTATGGTTTTGTGGATTGGAATATATCCAGCGCCAATCATAGAAGTTATGCATACAAGTATTGGTAATTTGTTACACATAGCATCAACAAGTAGAGTTGGTTAGGAAGTTTCATGATATTACAAAAAATTCCAGCAATTGCCGAAAGTTCTATTCTGATATTTAGTATATTTATCTTGCTATTAGGAAAAATATTTCATCATCAGAAAAAGAAAATAATATCTTTGTTAGTTAATTTAGGAATGCTTATTGGAATAATCTTATTAGTATATTCTTATGAACTACCATCGACAGTATATTTTTATGGAGAATTTTCTCATAATTTTTCTAGTATATTTCTGAAGATAGTTTTACTCGTATTTGCTTGGCTTATATTTATTTATGTTAATAAAGAAATAGATGAGATTCTGTTAGTTGAGTTCTATGTATTAGCTTTACTGTCTATTATAGGTATGATGGTTATGATTAGCTCAGCAACTTTTTTATCGCTGTTTTTAGGAATTGAGTTAATGTCTTTGCCTATTTATACTCTTGTTGCTTTAAATAAAGGTTCTCTGAAATCTTCTGAAGCTGCTATTAAATATTTTCTGATGGGGGCAGTTGCTTCTGCTATTATGCTTTATGGGATCTCTATATTGTATGGAATTAGTGGTAGTATAGATTATTTTAATATTCAAAAGGCTCTCAAAAATCTATTGTGGATAAAATCTGGGAATTATTCTTATATTTTTGCTTTGTTATTTATTTTGACAGCTCTAGGATTTAAATTAGCCTTAGTTCCTTATCACGCTTGGGTTCCTGATGTATATCAAGGCTCCCCCATTAATTCCACAATTTTTCTAGCTTCGGTACCAAAGCTAGCAATATTTGCTATAGCTGCGAAGATTTTGATTGAAGTATTTCCTATTTTAGTTGAGATATGGCAAACATGGCTGTTGGGAGTTGGTATATTATCAATTATTATTGGTAATTTAGCCGCTCTTATCCAAACCAATATAAAAAGACTCTTAGGATATTCTGCTATTGCACATATCGGATATGTAATTTTAGGTTTAGGCGCAACTACAATTGAAGGGTACAGTGCTGGCTTATTTTATTTGATTACTTATCTTATAATGGTTGTGGGAGTATTTGCGGTTTTAGTCTTGCTGGATAAGCAATTATCTGTTGAAATGATTCAAGATTTACAAGGTTTAAATACTAGAGATCCAGTTATTGCAGGAGCGATGCTTTTGATCTTATTTTCTATGGCTGGTTTACCCCCGCTTGTTGGGTTTTTAGCTAAATTGTTTGTATTGAAAGCCCTTTTCAATGTTGGATATATAGTATTGGCTATTATTGCTTTATTAATGACTGTAGTTGGTGTTTGTTATTATATACGTATTATTAAAGTAATGTATTTTGAAGAGCCTATTCATACTGCGCCAATTACTATATCTGCTGATAAAAGAATATTAGTTGTTGGAAATGCCCTGGTATTGGTGTTTTTAGGGATATCCCCGTTGTTACTGATGGAATACTGTAATATGGTATTTTATATATAGTTATATTATATTTGATATTAGCAGAAATTTTAGCAATGTTAGATTATGATTTCTTAAAAGTAGGAGTAGGCTGCTCTATATCTTTATGACTCTGTTTATTTTTGATTTTTTTTTGCTTTTCTAAGTACTGATTGCTAGAGATAGGTTGTTGCTGAGATTTTAGTTTTGATAGAACGTCTTTAGTAGTAGGATGTTTGCTTTTAATTATTTTTTGAATTTTTTTTAGTGAGCTAAGAAACTCTTTCTTGTTGGTTGGAGTGATTTGTTCGGAAATTTTTTGATGAATTTGTTTTAGTAGTTTACTTCCGCTGCTGTCTTCAGGAATTGACTCTAACAGTGAGTTTAGTAATTCTTGATCTTGAATGATATTTGTAAATGCTTGATCTTGGATAAGTGTATTAATTGTTTCGTAGAAATTTCCTTTATGATGGTTTGCATATTCTAAAAGATATCTAGCTTTTAAATCATTTTTAGCTTTAGATGATAGATCAGAATTATCTATATTTTCTAAGTTATTGTTATGGTCATTATCTAATATTTGAGATACGTATTCTGTTATTAATTGATGTTGATTTTTTTTTGATATTTCGTGATTTTCTATTCCGCTCATAACCATAGAGTACTTATTGACTAGATCTTGGTAATCCTCTGCTAAAGTAATTTCATTTTTTATTAAAGTAGAAATATTTATAGACTCACCCATACCGGCGGTTTTTCTTAATTCGTTAAAGGCACTAAGTAATTTAACATCACCTAGTAATAAACTATTAACGTATTTCAATATAGTGTGGTTTGGATCTGTAAAGATTTCATCTAATGATTTCTTGAGACCATTATATAATAACATAGCTTTTTCTTGAGCCATTTTTTGAGGATCTTTTCCCGATTGATCTAATATTTGTACCTGCTTTTCATATTCTTTTTTAAATTCAAATGGCATTTGTAGCTCTCTCAATAAATAATATGTCTTCCAGTTTGATGGTCTTGTTTAGACTAACGATGTCTTAAATATCCTGAGTTTTGTAGAATAAGTTAATAATTTTGATTAATAATCATTAATTAAAGTATAGTATATTAGTTTATAGATGGATAACTTATTGAAAAATAGCACATTTAATTCCAGATGCCGAAACTTGGTTTAGTCTGAACAAACCTAAATATCTAATGGGTAGGAGTTGGGATTTAAAGTTTGTGAAATGAAAGTATTGGCAGCGTATTGAACTAGAAACCAAACAATACTGCGAGCTATTTTGAGACTCGTCTTCCTTGATCTTGGCGAGGATTGTAATTGCTTTAAAGTTAAGCGTATTAAATTAGAATATTGATATAAAGATTTAATAGTTGTTAATTATATCTTTTAACTCTATTTTTTTACTGTGTTGTCTTGAAATGCACATTATTTTGCCGTAATATGTGAGTAACTTTTTCTATTGCGGGGTGGAGCAGCTTGGTAGCTCGTCGGGCTCATAACCCGAAGGTCGTAGGTTCAAATCCTGCCCCCGCTACCATGATCAATATAAGTGATTATAGAAAGCGTTAATGGGCTCACAGCCCATTTTTTGTATGAAAGGGGTTAACAATACAAATATGAGACAATTAGAAAGTAAAATATTTAACATATTAGAGCAACATGTCTCCAAAATTGGGTATGAATTGGTCGGTTGTGAATATATTGCTCAAGGAAGCAATTCTATTTTGAGAATTTATGTTGATAGCGATACTGGAGTATCATTAGATGATTGTCAGAAAGTAATTGATTACATTGATCCACTTTTAGATGTTGAAGATATTGTACAGGGTAAATATAATTTAGAAGTATCTTCTCCAGGTGAAAATAGACCTTTATTTACTAACGCACAATTTGCGAAATATACTGGGGAGATTGTACATGTTAGACTTAAACATGCATTAGATGGTCGTAGAAATTTTAAAGGGAAGTTGGTAAGTGTTGATGCGAAAAACATAGAATTAGAAATTGACAATAAATTATTTAATATTACTTTTGATAGTATAGATAAGGCGAATCTGGTGTTTGTCCCGAGTAATTAGGAGATATGTGATGAGTAAAGATTTGATATTAATAGCAGAAGCTCTCTCTAATGAGAAGGGTGTAGATAAGAAGGTAGTTATTGAGGCTATTCAATCTGCTTTAGAATCTGCAACTCGAAAAAAACATGGTGGCGATATCTCTGTTAGAGTTAGTTTAGATGAGGATACAGGAGATTATCTGACATTCCGTTGTTGGGAAATTGTAGAAGATGATTTGTTTGAAGATCCTGAATATCAAGTATCTCTTAGTGATGCCGTTTCTAAGACTCCTGAATCGAAAGTGGGTGATATAGTTGAGGAACCTTTGGAATCTGTTGAGTTTGGTAGGATTTCTGCTCAAGCCGCTAAACATGTTATTTTTCAGAAAGTCAGAGAAGCGGAAAGAAAGTTAATTGTTCAACAATATACTCCGAGAATTGGTGAGATAATTACAGGCATTGTTAAAAGAGTCACAAGGGATTTTCTAATTCTAGATCTTGGGGGGATAACAGAAGCTATCTTGTATAGAAATGAGATGTTACAACAAGATATTTTTAGAATGGGTGATAGAGTAAAAGCTGTTTTACATGCTGTTGAAGAGCATGAGAAGGGACCACAGTTGTTCGTAAGTAGAACTAAACCAAGAATGTTAGTTGAGCTTTTCAAAATTGAAGTTCCAGAAATAGGTGAAAATATTATCGAAATAAAAGGAGCAGCAAGAGATGCTGGTCATAGAGCGAAAATTTCAGTAAAGACTAATGATGGTAGAATAGATCCAATTGGAGCATGTGTGGGGATGCGTGGTGCTAGGGTTCAGGCTGTGAGTGGTGAACTTGGAGGTGAAAGAATTGATATAATTCTTTGGGATGAAAATCCAGCACAATTAGTAATTAATGCTATGGCGCCTGCTGAAGTTGCATCTATCGTTATTGATGAAGATACTCATGCAATGGATTTAGCTGTAAATGAAGAACAGTTATCCCAGGCAATTGGTAAGAATGGGCAAAACGTTAGGCTTGCTAGTGAATTAACTGGCTGGACTCTAAATGTGATGTCTATTGATGAGTTTAATAATAAGAGTGAGTCTGAGTCTTCAGGATTAATTGACTTATTTAAGACAATATTAGATGTAGATGATGATATAGCTGGAGTATTGGCTGAAAATGGTTTTACTACTATCGATGAAATTGCTTATATCCCTGAGGAAGAATTATTAAATATTGAAGGATTTGATCTAGAAACTGTGAAAGAATTACGTAGCAGGGCAAATGATTCTTTGTTAACAAGCGCATTGTCAGATGAGGGTGGGCAAACTAATTTATCTCCTAGCGAAGAATTACTAGCTTTGCAGGGTTTAGAAGAAAAAATAGCTTATAAATTAGCTGAAAATGAGGTTATATCTTTGGATGACTTTGCTGATTTATCTATTGATGAGTTAACTGAACTAGTTCCTGAGCTAGATAGAGATTTAGCTTCTGAATTGATAATGCGCGCTCGTGAACATTGGTTTGTGGAAAATAAATAATACATAAGAGAAACTATTATGGCAGAAATAACTGTCTCAAAACTTGCAAATGTCATCGGTATTACAGCTGATAAATTATTATCACAGCTAAAAGATGCTGGTATAACTGTTGAAAGTGAGAGTTCTACAATATCTGATGAAGAAAAACGTTTATTGTTAACACATTTGCGCAAGCCTGCTGATGGTAATTATGAAAAAAAGAAAATCACTTTAAAACGTAAAAGCGTTAGTAAACTAAAAATTGGAAAGGCCTCATCACAAAAAAAAGTTGTCCAAGTAGAAGTTCGTAGAAAAAAGACTTATGTTCCACAAAAATTGGTTGCAGAAGAGCAACAAAAAGAACCAGAAATAATTGATGAGAAAGTTCCTGTATTAGATGCCACCCCTAATAAGCCAGATGAGGCTCCTAAGGCGAAACAGCAAGTAAAAAAAGAAGCTGAGAATGAAAAGAAAAATAAGCCTGATACTGCTGCAAAGAATATCCAAGAAAATAAAAAACCAGAAAAAGATTTATCTGCTGATGAAAAATCACCTGTAAAAAAAGAAGAAAGAACTGTTTTAAGAACAGCTGTTAAATTAAATCGTAATAGGGAATTTGTTAAAAAAGTACATGCTTTTGAGAAACCTATAGCTCCCATGGTATATGAGGTTAGTATTCCTGAAACTATTACCGTCTCTGATCTTGCAAAGAAAATGTCTATTAAAGGAACTGAAGTTATAAAGATTATGATGAATTTAGGATTTATGGCTACTATTAATCAAGTCTTAGATCAAGACACTGCTGTTTTAATTGTAGAAGAGTTGGGACATAAACCAATCATTATTCAAGATTCTGATTTAGAAGAACAAATTTTAGGAGGAAGTAAGCAGTATGATGAGTTTCCTCGTCCTCCAATTGTAACTATTATGGGACATGTGGATCATGGGAAAACTTCTTTATTAGATTATATTCGTAGAAGCTCTGTTACTAGTTCCGAGTCTGGAGGTATTACACAACATATAGGTGCTTATCATGTTGAAACCAGTAGGGGGGTGATTACATTTTTAGATACACCTGGACATGCTGCTTTCACTGCTATGCGAGCTAGGGGTGCTGAGGTAACAGATATTGTAATTATTGTTGTAGCCGCAGATGATGGTGCTAAGCCCCAAACTATTGAAGCTATACAACATGCACAATCGGCTAAAATTCCAATTATTGTAGCTGTTAATAAAATTGATAAACCTGAAGCTGATCCAGATAAAGTAATGAATGAGTTATCACAACATGGAATTATGCCAGAGTCATGGGGTGGAGAAAATATTTTTGTTAATATCTCAGCATTGACCGGTGAAAATGTTGATACGCTTTTAGATAATATCTTACTAGTTGCTGAAATGGGGGAGCTTAAGGCTGTCAATAAAGGATTAGCTAAGGGTGTTGTTATAGAATCTAAATTAGATAAAGGACGTGGACCTATTTCTACAGTTCTAGTACAGTCTGGTTCGCTTAAAAAGGGCGATATTCTTTTGGCAGGATTGCAGTTTGGTAAAGTCAAAGCAATGTTTGATGAAAATAATAAAGCATTGTCAGAAGCTGGCCCATCTATTCCAGTTGAAGTACTTGGTTTATCTGGTGTTTGTTCTGCTGGTGATGATGTCCAAGCAGTTCAAGATGAAAAAATAGCTAGAGAAGTTGTTGAGATAAGAAGAAATAAATTTAGAGATATTCAGCTTTCAAATAAACGTAAATCTTCTTTAGAAGGATTATTTGAGCATCATAAAAATTCTGATAGGAAGATTCTCAATATTGTTTTAAAAGCAGATGTGAATGGTTCCGTAGAGGCTTTACGAGATGCTTTAAATAAACTATCTCATGATGAGGTGCAAGTTAGTATAGTTTCTTATGGAGTTGGAGGTATTACAGAGTCTGATGTTAATTTAGCTTCTGCTTCTAATGCGATTATTTTAGGGTTTAATGTTAGGGCTGATGCAACAGCTAAAAAATTAATAGACTTTGAAGGGATTAGCTTACGTTATTATAGCATAATATATGATTTAATTGATGATGTTAAAAAAGCTTTGTCTGGACTTTTAGATCCTGAATTTAAGGAGAAAATAGTTGGTATAGCTGATGTCAGAGAAGTATTTCGTTCACCAAAATATGGCTCAATTGCTGGTTGTATGGTGACTGAAGGGTTTGTGAAAAGAAATAATCCAATACGGGTTTTACGCGATAATGTTGTTATTTATGAGGGAGCTTTAGAATCTCTTCGAAGATTTAAAGAAGATACTAATGAGGTGCGTCAAGGTATGGAATGTGGTATCGGGGTTAAAAATTATAATGATGTTAAAATTGGTGATCAAATAGAAGTTTTTGAAACTATTCAAGTGGAAAGAAAGATATAGTTGTTATGTTAGGGCCAAATAGAAATTGTAAGATAGAAACATTATTGAGAGATGCTATTGCGAAAGTAATATCTCAGCAAATAAAAGACCCAAGGATAGGCAGCTTAGTGTCAGTGGCTAATGTTAAACTTTCTAAAGATAAATCTTTTGCTAAAATTTATATAACTATGCTGGGAGATGATGGTGAGCATGTTGAAGCTGTTAAGGTACTAAATAATGCTGTGGGTTTTTTTAGGACAGAATTAGCTAAAAGAGTTGATTTAAAATATATTCCAAATATTAAGTTTGTTATGGATAGAACTATCGTAGACGGCATGAAATTATCTAATCTAATCAATAGCTAAATTTACTTTTATCTACTGCGCAGAATATCTTTATTTTCTTTATTTTTAAGGTGTGTTTTTTATATATTTTGTAAGACTGTATGAGCAAAGATGTATTAAATAGAATATCAGGGATTATATTGTTGGATAAGCCTGTGGGACTTAGTTCAAATGTGGCGATACAAAAGGTAAAACGTACTTTAAGTATAAATAAGGTCGGTCATACAGGAAGTTTAGATCCTTTAGCATCTGGTATGCTGCCTATTTGCTGCGGTGAAGCTACAAAATTTTCTCAATTTTTATTAAATGCTGCAAAAGTATATAGAGCTAAAATAAAATTGGGAGAGGTTAGTACTACTGGTGATGATGAGGGGATTAAAAAGAAAATATATAATTTTACAAAGTCACTAGACTTGAATATTGTCAATAATGCATTAGATAGTTTTATTGGTAAAATTGAACAAATTCCACCAATGTATTCTGCTATTAAACACAATGGACAGCCTTTATATAAATTTGCGCGTCAAGGAGTAAAGATTGCCAGAGTTAAACGTTGTGTCGAAATATATTCTATTAGATTAATTAATTATGAAATGGAACTTTTGGATATTGAAGTACATTGTTCAAAAGGAACATATATTAGAACTTTGGCAGAGGATATTGGTAAATATTTACGCACAGGGGCATATTTAGCTGGTCTGCATAGAGTTGCAGTGGGTGACTTCAATAATAAAATGTATTCATTAAGTGAACTTG
>JABSQI010000200.1 GCA_013215905.1 Legionellales bacterium
ATTTGTTCAAATTTAGCAGCTACATTAACTAATGAATTTATATTACCATCTCTCCCGTGCTCTATTGCAGTAGATTCCATATAACGAGCTAACTTATCAAGCATTGATTTAATCCCTTTATACGCTCTGTAAGTGGGTGTTTCGTACAATTCTTGACAAAGTTTTAATGCATTAATTATAATTTCATCTTCTGGAGACTCTTCAAACCCTACTTCTTCTATAATTGAATCTTCTTTTAACAACTCAGGTAAGTTAAAGAAAGGGTTTAAATCAGGGTTAGGACAACTCATATAAAATAAATACTTGTAAACTGACATGTATGTGTCAGGATACTCAGTCATAATTACCTTAAGCTTAGTAAGTGTATGACAATGCTCTGTTGGTACTACCTCATTGTTTTGAATATCAAATAATCTTACTATCATGATTTTTTCATTTTTAACCATTTAATTAATTCAAGCACTTCTGCTTTTAAGTAAGGTAACTCATAAAATACTATTTCATCAATAACAGGTTCTCCATCTTGATAAAGAGTAATGGGATATCCATAGTCATCAACACCTGTTTGTTTAAACTTTACATGTTGAATAGTAAGGTTACCTACTTTAAGTTTAGGATTGTGTCTATTAATAATATACGCATAAATACTTAATTGTAAGTTATAATGCTTTAAGTGACAATCATCTAAATGAGCTACAGGGTGATACATTTTAGATGTTACCCCTTCCCAATTTGTATAACCTTCAGTTTTAATCTCTTTGTTTGTCTTGTAATCAGTAATATTAATTACACCATTTACAACCTCAACTAAATCAGCTTGACCACACAAAGCTGCAGACTTTAAATAAACAAAGTGCTCTGGATAAACACCATCAGAAAGCTTCTGCTTTGGAGCAAGCTTTAAGTCATTTTCGATAATAGGTCTTATAATAGGAAGTTCAATACCATTTCTTTCAATAGTATCAAATTCAAGAATGTCAGCTTCTCTTTGATTATGGTACCAATTACCTAACTTTATTGCCCGTTTAGACTCTTTATCCCAAATAGCAATAATATCTTCAGGCTTTAAACCATACCATTTAGAGTTTTTATTAGTAGAACTTTTTTTTGCTATTGCCTTACTATTAAACTTTGGCTTAAACATATTGATAAATGATGTTACACTTACCCAGTCTATACCATCATCGTTTATACTTTTATAAATGTGACCTTCTTCTTTAAAATAAAGACTCATAATAGTTGATTTAGTTTTTAGTTAATGTGCTATTAGATACCCAAGTTACTTTCTTGTTTACTTGATAAGTATAAGCTTTCTTCTTATGTTTCATCTTATACTTAACGTAAGCACCTAAAGTTTTTTTATTGGGTAAAATAGCTATTTCTTTTTCTGATATACTAATCTTCATAACCAAGATCCTCTTTTAGTTTCATTTCGTCTTCCTCACTCATTACAGCTTTCCATTTACCTAATGGGCAATCTGAAGATAATGATCTAGTTTTAAATTTTAAGCTGCAACCGCATTCACCGCAACAAGGTTGTGTACCAGGAGCTAAGCATTTAGAACCTTTAACATCTAAAGAAGGGCATGCTAAACATATTGAATATCTACTATTTGCTTCAATTTCAATATGCTCTTTTTTAAAAACTGTGTTTTTAATACCCTCTATAATTTTAGCTTTATCTTTTAGAGCTTTTTTAAACTGTTTTTTCTTACTCATTACTTTTTGTGTTTAGTTTTCCAAGCGGCTTTATCATCAAGCATCTTTTGATATGTCTTTTGCATGTTTAAAAGAGCTTCTAGTTTTTCTTTTACTGCAACAGTTTTTTCATACCCTTTGTATGTATGCTTAGTAATATTACCTAATATATCTTTTTGTTTTTGAATCATACTGTCTAGCTTTCTTTTACGTATGACAAAAGTACCCAGACCTTCAACAAATATTCTTGGAAATGATAAACTACTGAGCTTCTTTCTAAGGGAATCATAGTAAAAGTTTATAAAATCTTCCACTACTTGAGGATGAACCCCAGCTTCTTCAGCAATCCCTTCAATAAAACTTTTAGCTTTTTTGGGATTCATTACCTAGAATTTTAAAATCTAGCAGTATTAAACCTTCAGTTTCAATGATCATATTACTGTTTAAAGAAACAGTCTTTTTGTTTTTACCATCTTTGTCAATAAGATTTTTACGTGCTAGTTTGTTAATAACGTTTCTTGCTGACTGAGAACTCTTAAATATTTTCTCTTCTACAATCATATCACAAAACT
Organism: Legionellales bacterium; assembly: GCA_013215905.1. Next base: position 2,271 of record JABSQI010000200.1, read on the forward strand.
TAGTGAGCTCAACGTTTTTATTCATTGCAAGAATTGTCAAACAATTCAAATCTGATACTGTAATAACGATACTATTAAAGAAACAATAAGTTAGTATCTGATATCTTATTACTTCGTATCTAGTTGTTTTTATCTTCTTATCTACTTTATTAGCAATTGCCATTTTACAAACTCATTATAATATCAACTAATCTAGGATCTGGATACACATCTGTTTTGTCTCTTCTAACATTACCATGTGTTAACAAACCCTTTACCTTACCGTAGTATGCATCCTCTTGAAACCCAAATGCTTTAACAGGACCATACCGCTTTATCCATTGTTTTAACCCTAGTGTAACATCTATACCATCTCTATCAGATATAAACTTTAACCATTTAGCCACTTCTTCCATCTGTCTATCTGAGTACCTATGAAAGTAACTCTTCTTTTTAAAAGGAGCTTCAAGTTCAATCACTTGAGTATTTATAGCTTTTGAACCAACGTATGTTTCATGGTCATGATCTAAGTAACCCATAGAACAAATCTCTAACCCTACAGTACTCTTATTCATTTTACCTGATCCAGACCTTCCTATATGATAAGCGTAGTTACCATGAGGAAAAGCTTGAACCATTACACCATCATAATCTAAACTACCTGTCTTATGATCTTGACCTCCTAAAACAAACTCTGTAGCAATACGACCTCTTTTATCGCGCTCCCACAAATCAATACACCTGTAAGGGTTTGCTCCACCTGCTGTATGATGCAACATAACATACTCATTCTTTACCTTTCTATTGACATACTCGTCCTTAGATAAAAAGTACTTATGAATTCTCTGATCGTAATCTGTAACGTAATATTGATTGCTAAGATCTGTATCTTGATCAATAGCTTCTTCAGGTGTGTACCTTTTTAGTTGCAACAAAGTCCAAGTCTCATAATTCACAAAACCTAACTTTGCAACATCTACTTCATGTAGTAATTGAAATCTTATAACAGCTTTTTCTGTCTTTGGTCCAAAGTCACCATCTGGAGTAACTTTTAACAATCGCTGTAATTTTTTAACACTAGGACCTTTAGAACCTTTTCTTAGCAATTGCATATTAGTCTTCTTTTTTAGCTTTAAGAAATTCCTCTTTAGCCTTGCTATCTTCTTTAGGTTCTGATGGTGCCATTGCATGAGCAATGTACAATTGAGCTTTAAGTCTTCTAGCTCTGCTCTCTTCAATATCTGCTAAAAGAGCTTCATATTCTGCTTGAACTTTAAGATGTCCTAGGTTACTCTTATAGTACTCAGCAATCTCCTTTTTTTTAACTTCTACCTCTTCAGGTGTTAATTTACGATCTGCATCCATCATATTTATCTATTTTGTATTTAGTTATAGACAAATATAACGATTTGAAGTAAATAAAAAAAGTTTATTTTATTTTTTATCTAAAATAATTTTTAATTCTGCACATTTTTTATATTGGTCTAAATTCGAGTAGTATTCTATTATATCATGTATAATATCACTATTCGGTTCTTTAGTGTGATCATGCAATAAAAGATCATCTGTACCCTCACTTACTAAATCATTGTAAGTAACCTTACCTGTTATTAACCTGTAAGAATTGTAATATGCTTGCTCTATGTTTGTCATGTCCTTTTCCATATAATCAATATAATATATTTTTTATTTCTCTCATAATTA
>JABSQI010000201.1 GCA_013215905.1 Legionellales bacterium
AGCTTTAATTAAGCGTGTATCAAAGTTAATTTTAGAGAAGTTGACGATTAGATCTCTGCCACCATCAGAGTTCCATGGGTGAATGGGTGAATTAACTACAACGAATTCTTTATCTTGCGCAGCAATGACACTTATTGGGATTAAGATTAAAACTAATATTTTTTTTATTGATAAAACCATAATTATTATTGTTTGAATATGGGAAATAAATTTTGTACATTATATAATGTTGATTTATTTAAATCAACACATTCAAAAATAATATTTAATAAAATTTATTTTAAGCAGGTGTTAGTATAGATTTTATATATTCTGGAGGTTCGCCGTCCCAAAGACTGAGGACGTATCCTCCATTTCCAGAACCTGTAGGCTTAGCAGCAAGCGCGCCAGCTTTTAGAAGTTTATGAATATGGTTTTCAACTTTGCCTGTTGTTAGCCCCCATTGAACGAAACAATTATTTGCGGTATTTATAGCATTTGCAAGTTTTTTAATTCCTACCTTTTTGGGGCTTTGAAGAGCTTCTAATGCTAGATTTACACTGTCTAGCATGAGTTCATCTATTCTTTTTGCTAAAGGTAGATTTGCTTGCCATATATCTTTAACAGCTTTAATGCATTTTGAAGTAATACCTATTTCTTCTGTATAAGATAAATACCAATTTGGGGACCATGTTTGTTCTATGGAATTATTTTCCTCTCCATGTTTAAATAATATACCATTTTTTGCGGTTACTCCTGCTATATCAACGCCACTGCTTTCTCCATGAAAAATATGCTCTAAATTATGAGCAAAATCGTTGATATTTTCTTTTGATATGCAATCTTGTGATGCTAACCATCTACTAATTGCCGCACAAATTGCAGCTGATAACCCAAGACCAGCACCGAGAGGGATGTCGTTTTCAATATTCATTTTGCCAATTACTTTTTTTATAGGGATTTCCGTAATTGATAAGGCATATTTTAGAGCTTTCCAAAAAACTTTCCGTAATTCATCAGCATACACTCCATCAAAATTTACAATTAAATCTTGTTCAGAATGTTGGTTATTATTGAATGAAAGGGTAAGAGATTTGTCAAAGACTGGAAAAACGAGTGCCGGGATCCCTCGTAATACAGCGTGTTCACCAGCAAGTAACCATTTCCCATGTACAGTAGTTTCAAACTTAGAGTATTTCATATGTTTTACGATAATTGTTATAAAATTCGTTAGCTATATTTGTTTGATCTTTTCTGTATAATAAATGAACATTAGGGCCGGCATCCATAGTTATCAAAGGCCCATCTTTTCTAGTTTCCCATAAACATTCTACATCATCTATAATTTTTTTTGAAGATTCGCTCATGAAACTAAATGAAGGAATAGATGTTTCAAACAGTTTATGCATCTCTAAAAATTCTTCTTTTACTATTTGGTATATATTGAACCAGTTTTGATTATTAATCTGTGATATTAAATTATTTGCTCTTTCTTCTATTTTATCAAGTCGTTGTTGAAATAATGGACTACTTTGCACCATTACATGTGCCTGACTAGAAGATACTATTTTGGGGGTATCAGAAACAATTATAATTTGATGAATGAGATCATCGTAAGGAAATGCAATATTGCTAATTGTATTTTCCTTCCAAATAGCCCAAGGAGAGAAAAATGATCTGCAGGATGAACCTGAACCTAATTTACTGATTTTTGCCATGTCGTTTATGCTAGGTAAGGGAATATTTTTTATTGAACACATTGCGTTAATAGCACATTTTGTTAATGCTGCGAAACTTGAAGCTGAGCTGGCTATTCCTGTGGAGTGAGGAAAGTTATTGCATGAGCTAACTATAAAATTTTCATTAACATTAAATCGTTCTTTAATTAAGGACAAGTGATTTAAGAATTTAGTTTTAGCTTTAGAATTTAGAGATATAGCCTTACAATTATTTTGGGCTAATGGGTGCCAGACATCTTGCTCAGAATTAGGATTTAATTCTACTTCAACGTAACTCATTAAATGGTTTAATGTATAAGAAATAGAGGTATTAGTTGGTGTATTCGTTTCTTGACGAGATTTTCCCATATATTTAATTAGAGCAATATTTGATGGGGCTTTAGCAAACCATTTCATTATATTCTCCGTTCTGATCTAAATTATTCGAAATTATCTTGATACCATTTACTATGTCAGATTCAGAACCAATGGTAGTTAAATTCTGTTCGGTTATAAATTCTAAAACACGTTTTTTATTTTTTGTGTTAAAAAGGACTAATATAACATCTGCCCCTAATGCTCCACAACCTTTAGCTGCTAAAATAGTTGGGCATTGTTTTAAAATATGTAATAAATTAATAGTTTTTTTTGCGACTAGGTCTTTATTTATTAGATAATTATTAAATATATTGATTTGATTAATAAAATTTGAAGAATCTTTACTATTAATAGCTATTTTTGTATTAATAATAGTTTTTTCAAGCTCAGAGTCAAAACTAGAAGATATATTTTTCAGATGTAAATGAGTAGCTAATTTGTTGTATGTTGGAATTAAATAAAAACCAAGGTCATCAAACTGCCAAGTAGTATTATGGATACTGAAATTAAGGGAATTAAATATGGTAATAGAACCATGTAATTGAGTTATGATATCTGCTCCACTTGGTCTTATTTTATCTTGGCAATACTCCCAGTATTTATTAAGTATTGAGTTTGAACAAATTTTATTTATTGATAAGTTACCACTGGTTAGAAATTCTTTTGCTAGATAACAACCTAAAAATTCTGCTCCACTAGCCCCAAAACCTCCACAATTGTTATGCTGATCTTTAAATTCAATAGTATATCCTTTGAAAATTTCTAAATTTTCATTAATAAATTTTGCTGGTGGGCTATCTTTGTGAAATGGGATAGATAATGTATTAGTTCCCTTTGATTGTTTTGAGATAGTGAATTTAAAGAATGGCTTAGTTGCTATTAGAATAGCAGTACCACCATTTAATATATGATGTTCACCTACTAAAAAAGTTTTACTTGGGATCAGAATTTTCAAAAGCATTATTTTAAGCAGTTTGGGTTTGCTTAGTGATTTTATTAGATCTGAGATCTTTTAAAATTTCTATTGCATTTGTTAATGTTATCATTTTTCTAAGTTTCAGAAGTTCTTCTAATTTCTTTTGCAATATCGGGAGCTCTTCTGCCTTAGCTCCTGCATTTAAGCTTAGGTTTGATATATGCAACTTCATATGTCCTTTAACAAGGCCAACGGTTGTCAGAGCAGTAATAGCTCCTAGATTTTGGACTAATCCTACAGCTGCTATTACTCTTGACAAATGAGAGGCAGATTTTATCTTCATCATATTAAGACTCATTTTTGCCATAGGATGTAGTTTCGTTACTCCTCCTACTGTACCTACGTTGATAGGGGCAATAATTTCTCCAATTAAATCTCTGCCTTTCATTTTCCAGGATGTAATTGCTTTATATTGCCCAGATCTTGCTGCATACCCATGTACGCCAGCCTCTACACATCTCCAGTCATTTCCAGTTGCTATGAGTATAGGATCAATACCATTCAAAACACCTTTGTTGTTTGTAGCTGCTCGGTATGGATCAAGTTCAGCAAATAATGAAGCCTCTTGAATTTTATTGCCGAGATCAGGATCAATATTTTTTATTGTTACTGTGGCTTTTGTAAGCTTATCATCACTAAGATTAGAAAGTATGCACATATTAACAGATTCATTGGTCAAGTTTTCAATAATAGGTTTTAAGTACTCACAGATTTGAGTGATAATATTTGCGCCCATAGCATCGCATGTATTAACAAGAACGTGTATAACGCCCATATCGTAATCATCTGTTCTTTGGATATGTTTGATTTGAATATCTGTTACACCTCCACCTCTTTTTTGCAAGCTCATAGCAATACTGGAGTTGGCATTATTGATAATATCAATCTTA
>JABSQI010000202.1 GCA_013215905.1 Legionellales bacterium
TATTTGAAAACCATGTAAATTGACCATCTTTAATTCGAATATAATTATACCAACCAAATGCAAATAATAATAAGCCAAGAGTGATAAATATCCCCTTTTGTGATGATTGGATGGGGAATACGTTTTTACTAACTCCGCTATCAACCAATGGTTCGATCTCATTTGAAGATCCAACATTTTTTTCTATTTCTGTTATAGACTCTATAAAATTTGTTTCTTGATTTAATTTATTAATATTTGGATAGTTTTTAACTAGGTATCCAATTATAAAATGATATAATTCTTTTTTATTATTTTGATCATAAAGCAATATTTCAGAATCGCTGGCACTTTGTTTATCCAAACATATATACATAATGTTATTTTTAACAATGCCAATATGCTTTTGAAAATGCCCTATCTCATCTATGTTTTTGGCTATTAAAAGACCAAATTTTCTTGTGTTTAATCCCGAACTACTATCTAATAGTTTCTGTAAGCTCTTTTCTTGTTCTAGCTTTATATTTAGCATCTCAATAGATTTTAAGATCCCAGAAACATCTACTTCTTCTTTTAATTCAGGGCTTATACTATAAACACATCTTACATTTAATATTGATAAATGATAGGCAATCAGATTTGCTGTCTTCATGTATTTATAATCTATATATCTTTTATTAAAATAACTTTTTAGATAATTAATCTGCTTATAACTTTCTATAAAAGATACTATCTCTTTCTTGCTATTAACTTGGATTTTTCTTTTGATATTATCTATATGGGTATTTATCGTTTTTGGGGATGAACCTAATATTGAGCCTATTACTTTAGATTGAGTAACACGACAAGATAAGCAGCTAAGTACCTTAAACTCTGCTTCGGTAAAATTTATTTCATTTATTAGGTGGCCTTTCATCAATTCCCTATAAATTTCCTTGGCTTTTCAATTACTTAATGCAAAGTAACTAGAGCACTAATATATTACATCAAATTTTGTAACAATTTAGCACTCTAAACTACCCTAATATACCAAATTTATAGGACTAAGTAATTACCTAGTCCTAGTTCCTAGGCCAATTCCTCATACATTAATTAACACTTTAACTAGTAATATATTCGCTTGCTAACAGCACACAGTATAAACTGTATCCATTGAGTAAAATAATATGCGCTTATGTTTTTTATGAATATGAGCGTATATTATATTTTTAACCCTAGAATAATAGGTGAAAAATTGTACATAACAATTGCTTTCTAAAGAATTTCCATTTGGCTATCCCATGATTCTTGGGTATTGGATATATCTAGATCCTGTGGGATTTGAGCTGCTTGCTCTGATATTTTTCTTTGTAGGTAGGCTTGATAGAAGAAAAATATCGGCAGCCCTGTAAACAAACAACCTATCAATATTTTTCTTCCTACCATAATATTAAGCAGCTACCGCAACCGCTGATGATTTTTTTATAGTCCTTTTAACTGCAGTTTTTTTCTTGGCTACTGTTTTCTTTTTAGCAGTTGATTTCTTAGCAACAGCTTTGATAGCTTGCTTGGCTAGTTTTGCTAGCTCTGCTAATCTTTGTTGTTTGGCTTTAAGAAGCCCTGCTGACTTTTCTAAATCGTTAATTGTTTTAGTTAATGCCTTAACATTTGCAGTTAATTTTTTCTTTGCAGCTGCATTCTTTGCGGATTTTAAATCTTTATTGGCTTTTTTAAGCTTATCCTTTTCTTTTTTTAAAGCTTTAGTATTTTTGTCTATTGCTGTTTTAACTTTCTTTTGATTAGCCTCAAGTGTTTTAACAAGCTGAGATTTTATCTTAGCAATATTATTCGTAGTGTCCTTTACAATGTTTTTCATTTTTTATCCTCTTATAAATAGCATTAGGTGAAATGTAGATGTTTAAACCAATCTTGTCAAGTTTTGTTTTATAAGGTTTTTACTGTTTATTATTAGACTTTTATCAATGCCCTTTTGCCATTTTTTCTAAAGAAGCATCTATTAGGAAAGCTGATCTATTACTAGCATGAGAATCTACATAATTATCTATCTTACGTAATATATTCTCTGGAAGTGAAATATTTACTCGCTTAGTCTTACCAGAAATTTTGTTTAAATCTATATACACCAATGCCCATATTCCATCAGCATATTTCTCATTCTTTTTGTGTAATTCTATTGATGAAGGTACTGGCAAATGTTCTTCATCAAAAAGCAGCCCTTCCAGATGGCATTCAATTGCTTCTTTTGCATTAGTGATTGCTTCTTCTACTGTTGTGCCAGCAGAAAAACATCCAGATACATCTGGAACTATCACACCATAATCACTTGTATCATCTTTATGTAAAACAATTGGATATTCCATAATAATTACCTCTTTATTTGAGCCTGCTTAAAAATACTTTTGACCGTTTTAATTGGCAAATCTTTCTTAGGGTGCGGCACAGTAACTTTTCCGTTTTTGTCTGCATGCTTAAATTGTACATGACTGCCTTTTTGATTATGTTTAAACCACCCGTCTTCAATTAATATTTTTATTATTTCTGCACTTTTCATTTATTGTTTAATTATACACACTATACACACAAATGTCAAGCTGCTCGTAACAGCCTTGTTGAGCTTCTTTTTTACATATAGATAAAATTATTTATTAATTTTTAGATAACAATAATTTCAATGTTTTAAAAATAACCTAATTGTTTTATTTTTTTATAATAATTTCATTAGTTCTTGTATACATTTGTTTATTTTACAATTATGTTGTATAACTAACTGATATTTATTAAATGTTGTATTTTTTGCTGGTTTACCTAAAAAAACACAACATTTTATGGGAGAGGCAATATGTCTAATGCTGCAACTGAGATTAACGATATAATTATTAGAGCTGAAAGTATCCTTAAAAAAATAGAGGCTCTTGGGCGATTGCCAAACCAGAAAAAAACTTTAAAGCACAAATTCACAGGAAAACAAGCTGAAGAATTAGTAAAAAGAAGACATCAATCTATCTGCAGAGCGGAAAAAATATTAATTAAAAATAAATTAATGGAGGAAGTAGAAAGAAACCCGAAAACTGGGAGAATAATGGGATACTCCCTTAAACAAATTAACCAGCTAAGAAAACATTTTAAAACAATGCCTTATCGAAACAATGATACTGATGATTGTATAATACTTGCCGTGCAATCATTTAAAGGTGGGGTTGGTAAAACAGTTACGTCGGTTACTTTATCGCATTATTTTGCTATGCAAGGATACAGGGTTTGTCTAGCAGATTTTGATTCTCAAGGAACTACAACAAGTTCTTTTGGATATATCCCCGATCGGGATATATCATTCGAAGATACTTGTCTTCCTTACTTCGAAGGTAAGGAGAAAGATCTTCAATACTGCATAAGAAAAACTTACTGGGATCAACTGGACTTAATTCCTGCAAACCTGCAAATATACAATCTTGAATATGCTTTATCGCAGTCAATGGCAAATATGACTATGGAAGAAAGAAAAGAAATGTTTAGGGAGTTGCGAACAGGGTTAGAGCCTGTCAAAAAAAATTACGATATTATTATATTAGATAGCCCTCCAGCTTTAGGCATAACCTCTATTAACATACTATGTGCTGCTGACGCTATAATTGTTCCTACTCCTCCTTCAATGTATGACTTTAGCTCTACCATTCAGTTTTTTAGAATGATAAGTGAAGTTCTTGAAGCTATTATGCCTGAAAAAAGCTATTTGTTTATAAAGATTTTAGCAACTAAAGTTAATTTACAGCAAATCACCCATCAAGATTTTTTGTCTGTTATGAAAGATGTGTTTGGCGAAAAACTTTTTTCTTCTTTATTCTTAAGAACAGCCGAAATAGAAAATGCTGCTAGTAATTTTCAAACTATTTTAGAAGAACCTAGACC
>JABSQI010000203.1 GCA_013215905.1 Legionellales bacterium
AACCTATACCTTTTTTTCTAAAAAATAAATTAAACCTATCTCTATTCACGACATATCCCCCTTTCTAAAAAATTGATTTAAAAATTGAGAAAGCCGTAATTTTGACTCTAATGATTGATGGTATACAGGGGAAACCACCCTAAACAGGCTATCGCCTGTTAGAGTCGCAACGCATAAGTTATTGTATTTTTTCTCGCATTTCACGCTTAAATTTCTCCACAGAGAAATTTAAATCGCCAAAACAACCCGCAAACTTAACGGATATGGCATATATAGACCATATATGCTACAATTATACTAAGATTTGTGCTAATAAAACTAATCTTAGTATCCGATATCTAGGTTTGCAGACTTAGATATCGGGGCGATTTAAATTTTTCTACATTAATGTCTTTTCATTTTTTCCAGCCATAGTTACAGCTTCCTTGCCTCAGTTTACACTATCCTTTCTATTTTGTGACTCCGTTAAAGTGTGCAAATTAATATTTTTTTTTAAATTCAGCAATAAAATAGAGCAAAAAACAATAATAATCCCAATAGGCATAGATAATAGCGACCAATATGGATTACCTGTAACCTTAGAAATATAAGCACTAACAAATAACATCACCCAAGAAAAAATAATACTATTAAACAGTATTAAAGTATTTTTTCTATTAACCTGCATTTCGCTTAACTCCTTCCCTCTTATTTTTTGTACTAATATATACAAAGGAACAGGCACTAAGATAGCTAATTGCCCTACAATGGTATATATAAGTGGCATCAACCAAGCTTCTAATCCCCCAATTTGCAGAAAATATATCAAAGTCAAAACTAACAACAATATTATGGTAGATACGGTTAATACCTTTCTTAGCTCATTTTCATTCAGATTAGAAAATCTACCCCTAAACGTATTCAGATCTGAAAGAGAGTAAAACGTCGCTATAACTGCCACATCAGCACTAGAATATATCATCGAGCCAAACCCTAAAATCAAAGGCACAAATAGATAGCTGATTGCTCCATCGGAATTTTCCACCAATATTAAAAACTCTGTAATAGTATTGGCTTGGTATCCCTTAGCACCAAGTAGTAAAAATCCCCCAATAGTGAGCAAAAACAACATCAATAATTTTCTAGAACCGCTAACAACCCCTAAAAAAGAAGTATTAGCACATTTTGTAGCTGTCACTCTTTGATAATTAGCTAATTGACTGAAAGGATATACAAAATTAATAACAGATAACCATATCATAAATACTAATGGGTTTTCTTTGTATTGAGTGATATCAACTAATATATCAAAAACACTACTATCATTTGCAACAGGACACATAAACCCATATAAAAATATACTACTAACTGCTAAGATGATTAATAATAACTGTTGGCGATCAGTATAAATAATACAAAGATACCCACCCAATCTAACTAACATTAACACTAATAAACCAATACTAAAAAATGCCAGAGTCTTATAAATAACCCCATCACCTAGGAATACAGTTAAAACAACCGTTCCCATATATAGCTCTACAAACAAAAGCATAATATATGAACCCAAAGTTAAAGCTGTCACTAATCTTGCAATAGTTCTACTTGGATAAATCAAATAGAAAAAATCAGCTAATGTTCTACTATTTTTTAAATCAAAATTAGATTTTTTCACCACCCAGTTAAAAAATACAAATCCACCAACATATGTAATTGGAGATACCAATATCCATAACCCGTAGTTATTGCTACTAGATAGCAAAAACATCACATTCATAGCCAATGAAAAACTAGAGGCTACGAATGTATTAGCAAACTCTCTCTTGTTTAAAGAACCATCAGCTACCATGAAACTATCTAATGTTAAGGTCTTTTGATTAACCTTTCTTGCATGAAGATAAAAACCTAAACTTGATATAACTAAACTAAATATTGCCATTAACTCTAACATACGTACCCCTATTCGATTATTTCTCTAATTTGCAATTTAGTATCAACGCCGAGCTTCTCCTTCAAAGTATTAAAATGAGTCTCAACTGTGCGTCTTGATATATTTAAAATTTCAGCACTTTTTCTGGCAGATTTCCCATCACTATATAATTGCAAGCACTCCCATTCTCTAGGAGAGATAAACAATTTTTTATCAAGCACTCCAATTTCTTGTAATAATAAATTAGCTCTTTGCCTTTCAGTTTGCTTTTGGACTTCGCTTTCTAAAAAATAATTATCCTTAGCTCCATGCATAAAAACCTTATGGTTTTGGTAAAAATCTGATATCCCGTCGCTATCTTTCATAAACTCTTTAATAAGCCTCTTAAAAAGACTTGCATTATTAAATAAGGCACTGTGTAGCAATGGACTTTTTGATGAGAAAAAATATACTCTTTGCACATCATTAACAATAACCCTAAAAGTAAACCAAAAAAATAAAAATCCATCACGGTATACTTTTTTATCCCGATCTAGATAATGCCCACCTACAACAAATTCAGTATTTTCAAAATCTTTGATGTAAGACCAATTCGATTCAATAGCAAAACCTCTTGTCGCCAACCATTCTTCCCCTATATGAGGACTGTTGCTAGCTATATAAGCATAACCATTCTTGTCTAACTCAAAAAATCCACATTGAGCTATTTCGCCCAAGAGGCATTCTGCTTTCTTAGCCCATTTGTCAAAATGTCTTTGGTATTTCGTATACCCTAACAAATAGTCCTCATCAAACCTGCTTGCCATTATTTTTTCTCCTATTGATTAGACGCATAGAAACCACGCCATGATTAAAATATTTTTTTAGATTGATATTAGAAAACATCTCACAAATCCCTGTATTAATAGCTGAAACTAAGCTGTACGCTGTGTACGTTAGATATTCAAAAATATTAATATTTTGTAAGAGTGCTTTTCTGTTTGTGTATTTTTTTGTATTATATTTCGTAACATGGTCAAGCCTTTTTGACTGTGCCAGGGAATGGGCTGGATAATTTGTTGTTCTATCTGGCTCATTCTCGTCGATGACGTTGGCGTTAATTCTTTTCACCGACACTGAAACCATATACCCAAAAATATTTTTTTTCAAGTCATCTACAATAAAAATATTCTTTTTGGTATTCAAACGATCCGTAGAGTATGATTGCTGATCATTGCAGAAAAAATAACAACAAAATTTCTGTTCAAAAATAGAAAACAAAAGACAAAAATAATTTTGCAGCAAGCCACAAAAGAGTATTCCCAATCTTAAAAAATATTTTTCTGTTGCTTTGATCAACATTACTACCTCAAAAAATTTGAGATATTCACTATTGACTGCAAGATCTTGTTTTGATAGGATTCCCACAGATATAGTAAATATCTTGTCCGCCCTATTAATTGCTTGGTAGGCGTTTGTAATAGGGCAGAGTTAATATAACAGTAAAATATACCTTAATTTCCCTTAAGAGATCAACGACAATTTCTGCAAATACCTGTAGCAATTTTTTGCTTTTGTTATAGAATTAAGCGATTGATGAAATTTCTTGCTTGCCTAGCATAGAAAGAAGATCATATTTTGATGAAGCACCTAATTTTGTTTGCAAGCTTCTAATATGATCATCAAAAGTTGTTGGAGATACATTTAATATTTTGGCTACCTCTTGTCTTGATTTCCCCATCGAGTAAAAACAATAGGATTCATATTCTCTCTTGGTGATCTTCTGTCGCTCAGATAAGACACCGATTGAAACCAAAATTTTATTTAATTTTTCTCTCGAAAATTCAAATTTCTCTTTATTTTCAACAATAAAATTAATATTTTGCTCTTGCATATTAACTGCAAACTCCCTTTGAGAATCAAGGATACTACTAGCTTCTTTTTTAAAGATCGTAAGCATCCTATCTATATAGGACTTGTAAAACAAAAC